>NZRW01000033.1 GCA_002701185.1 Fidelibacterota bacterium | reverse complement strand
ATTATAATCCTCAAATTCTGAAGAAAAATTAGTTGTCTTACTCTCACTCTCTTTCCATGGTGATTTTTCTTCGGGTGATTTAATGGTCTTATAATCAAAATATTTTAAATCATCTATAAAGACTGTAGACTCTCCATTTAGGTATACAATTCTAACCCCTTTTACAAAATATTCTAAATTAAGAGTGTAAACAACTGCAAATAAAACTGCTATAGTTAATACTAGAATTTTTATTTTTTTCATTTTTTATCAATTTGTGAGTCGACTATTTCAGATAGAGATTGTTGGGGTTCATTTGATTCTTCATCTTCTTTCTTTGTTCTCTTTATAGACCCTTGAATCATTATTAACATTGAAGCAATAATAATTACTAGTAGTACTTTTTCATCGACAATATTACTCTTTTGAATATCATAATCAGATATGCTTAGGAATAGAAGTATAGTTATTAATCCTCTGGGTGAAAAGTAAAGAAGAGGTTTAGACTCTTCATCATTTAATACAAGAGCTAAATAAAAATATCTAACTCCATACATAATTAGCAAAACAGTCGCGCCAATTATATATGGTTCAAACTCAACAAAACTATCCAGAGGTATTGAGAAACCAAAGAATAAGAAGAAGAAGGTTCTAACTAAAAATGTTGATTCAGCAGTCAGTAAATGAAACTCATGTAAGTCAGATTTTTTAACATCATCTGTTTTGATATATTTTTTCAAACTCTTTGGAATCAGGTTTGTAAAATTTGAAAGAAAAATTCCAAAAATAAATATTAGTACTAATGACGGAAGTTTTAAAAAATCTTTACCAATCTCATAAGCTAAAATTAATAAGGCTAGAATTAGAAAAAACTTAACATGATGTTCAATCCTTTGAATAAGAAGAAAAAGTAGATATGTTATTGCTATTGAAATAATTATTATTAAGATTATCTGCCCTAATAAAGTAACAATAGGCTCAACACCAATTAGAGGTTCTGCNTTTTCTGCTTGTCTTATACANTAGTAGAAAATCATAATACCTAAAATATCTGAGAATGTTGATTCATANACTACAAATTCTTTATTTTTTGTAATNAGTCCTGTCGCCGANGGAATAGCTACAGCACTACTTATAATTGATAATGGAATTGCATATATAACTGAGTTAGGATATGAAAGGCCAATTACATTTTCAAAGAATAGACTTACTAAAATTATATTAATAACAAGTATCACAAAAGCAGCTAAAAAACCTTTTANAATAATTTCAGTTTTCTCTTTTTTGATTTCTAATTCTAACGCAGCTTCCAGAACTATAAGTATTAATCCTATGGTCCCAAGAACAGGAACAAGGCTATCTAGGAACTGGAAATTATCGTATCCATAATAAGAAGATATAAATCTTGCAATAATACCTGTTAATACTAGAAGTATTACGGATGGAAACTTTGTTCTTCTTGCAAAAATGTCAAATAAATATGAAAATATTATTAGTAAAGGAAGAACTATTAAAATTGAACTTACATCCATTCCATTAATTTAATACTATTTAATCAAATTACCCTATTCTATAAAAATATTTATGTGAGAGCATCTAATGTAAAAAAAATGTTAATTAGTTTCTTGGAACAACTTTAGAGTATATATTTGCAATTTAGAATCATTTTAAATAAGCATTATTAGTCGCCTCAAATTTATATTATTATTNAGTGCATTTATTNTNAGCACAGTTTCTTTTTCTCANGGNTATAATGACTCTATTGATGACACAAGACTCANAGAGGTNATTGTATCTGCAACAAAAACTGTAAGACANTTATCTACCNTNCCTCTNCCAGCAAAACTAATTTCAGAAGAAGAAATTTNATTGAGTAATTCAAGTAGGCTTAGTGACATTCTTGATGATCAGATTGGAATATTTATTGTTCCAGATTTTGGTGGTGGAAATGGAATTCAAATTCAAGGTTTAGATTCAGAATATACCCTTCTTTTAGTTGATGGATATCCTATAATAGGAAGACAGTCAGGAACACTTGATCTTGACAGAATTGCTGTTGGAAATATTGAAAAAATTGAGATAATNAAAGGTAGTTCTTCGAGTCTTTATGGAACTGATGCAATAGGAGGNGTAGTTAATCTTATAACTGCTAAAACAGATCAACCGTTTTCTTTAAACTCAAATTATAAGATTTCATCTTTTAATACTAATGATTTCTCTGTCAATATTGGTAAAATCTCTGANAAGGGCCATAATATAAATGCCTTTTTAAATTTATTCAATAGCAACGGATATGACCTTAATGAAACGGATATATTAAATACTGTTGAGCCGTTTAAAAATCTAACAGCTTTTCTTCGTCATAATTATGACTACAAAGACTTATCATTTTTCTCATCTTTCAGAATTTTTAGAGAAGATCAGGAATTTAGACTAAACGAAAGTATTTATGGTAATAATATTATTAATGAGTCAAATTTTAATACCTCAGTTAGTTTAAAGAAGTTCGATAGGCTATCATTTGTATTAGACAACTATTTTACAAGATATAAAAGTGAAGAAAATTTCAGCTCGCTTTCTTCTAATACTCCAGAATCATTTTTTGATCAGTCATTATTTAAATCTGAGTTGAGATCAATATTTGAAATAAATAAAAAAAATAAATTGATAATCGGCTTTGGTATAACTGATGAATCATTAAAAAGAAATAATTTTTATAAAAATAAAGTAACACAGAGCTCGTTTAATTACTTTGTTCAATATGAAGGTTTCATCTTTGAGAATACTAATTATATTTTTGGCGCAAGATATGATCAGTATGATGAATATGATTCAGAGTTTAGTCCAAGATTTGCATTAAGAACACAATTGAATGATAATATCTCATCCAAAATTTCAATTGGTAAGGGATTTAAAACTCCTGATTTTAGGCAGCTGTATTTTAATTTTGCAAATTCTAGTTCCGGATACTCAGTAATTGGTTTTAATGCTGCTAAGGAAATAATTGATGATCTTCTAGTAAAAGGACAAATTTCCAATTTGATAATTTCGGAAAATGAATTCGAAGGTAATTTAAGTCCTGAAACCTCAATTAGTTTTAATCTTGGTTTTGGAATTAAAACTGATAACAATATTTCGTTTGATATTAATTTTTTTAGAAATCAAATCAAAAATTTAATTGACTATAAAATAATTGCAACCAAAACTAATGGTCAAAATATTTTTAGTTATTACAACTTAAACAAGGTATATACTCAAGGTTTAGAGTTCAGTTCGATTTTTAATTTAAATGATAATATAAATTTTAAAATTGGCTATCAATTTCTTGATGCAAAGGATAATGATGCAATCAAAAGAATCAAAAATGGTGATGTTTATGGAAGGCTAAGTCCAAACTCAACAGCTTTTATAATAAAAAAAGAAGATTATTTCGGACTATTTAATAGATCAAAACATAACATCAACTCAAAAATTACTTTTACAACTAACAATAATTTTAAAGTTTATTTCAAATCAAAATATAGGAGTAAATATGGCTTAGTTGATAAAAANGGTAATGATATATTAGATGAGTATGATGAATTTGTTAATTCGAATATCATATCTGATATATCTATTTCAAAAGAAATCAAAAATTATAAAATAACACTTGGGTCTGATAATATTTTTAATTACAAGGATCCAGAAAATTTACCTAATAATCCAGGTAGAATTATTTATTCAAAAATTACAATAACACTTTAATCAATCAAATCTTAAAACTATGAGAATAACAACTACTTATTTAACTATTTTTTTATTAATCCTTTCATCATGTAGTAAGGATGATGAAGTTCAACTTTTGGATGTAGTATCTGAAAGATATGATAATCTTTATGCTCCTCAAAGTGGAGGTGTTAATCCAAGGACTGGTCAATTTACTCCCATATCTGGAGAATTTACAAAGTTTAGCTTTTCCCAAGGTCAAGTTACTACTAGTGAAACTGACTGGGATGTAGCATTTAGAGGTACCGCTATTATTGTTAACGGTGGAGAATCACTTGGAACAATTGATGAGCCAACAAGAACTGGAAACGGTGCTGTATACATTGCATCTGGAACTATGATGTCTGTNTCAGAAGTAAATCTTCAGCAATTATCTCAAGATTCTTCTAGTGGATATGCAGTCCCATCTGGTGCAGGGAATGGATGGTATACCTATCAAGGACCTCCTGTAAATTTAATTACTCCAACTCCAGGTAAAATATTAGTATTTAGAACTAATGATGGGAAATATGCCAAAATGGAAATCCTAAGTTACTATAAAGATGCTCCAGAAAATCCTGACGCATATACAAGTGAATCAAGGTATTATACATTTAATTATCAGTATCAGCCAAATGAAGGAATAACAAATTTTTAAATTTTTTTCTTCTTATTTATAATGATTCTAAATAATTGTATATATTTGTTATTTAGAATCATTATAAATAACCTACTTATGAAAAAAACTGTATTAATAATGATGTTAGTCGCAACAGCCCTTTCTTTTTCTCAACAAGAAGATGAGCAGTTAAACATTGCACAAACTCAGTTACTTAACCTTGCCGATCTTCAATCCGGTTTAACCATTGGAGGTTATGGTGAAATAAATTATAATGATTTTGATACTGGTCCATCAGAATTAGATGTCCAAAGATTAGTTCTTTTATTTGCATATAAATTTGATGATAGAGTTTCTTTTATTACAGAAATTGAATATGAACATGTAAAAGAAGTATACATTGAGCAAGCTTGGCTAAATTATGCACTTGCTGATAATACAAACCTTAGAGCAGGACTTCTTTTAGTGCCAATGGGTATTATTAATGAGTATCATGAGTCTACTACATTTAATGGAGTTGAGAGACCAACTTTAGATAACAAAATAGTTCCAACAACTTGGAGAGAAATTGGGATGGGTATTGCTGGTAGAATCCCTGAATTTAGCATGAGATATCAAGCTTATATTATGAATGGACCTATTTCATATAATGGATCATATAAGCTAAAAGGCACAAACGGTTTAAGAGGTGGAAGACAAAAAGGTGCTGAGTCGCAAGGAAGTGATGCAAACTTTGCAGCAAGGTTAGATTATTTTGGACTANTAGGACTTAGACTAGGAGCATCTTATTATACNGGAAAAACACAGACAACAGATACATCAATTATTGGATCCCAAGTTGGGGTAAATATGTTAGGTCTTGATGCCAGATATGTAAAAAATAATTTTTCTGCAAGAGCACAATATATAAATGCTGTTCTTTCAGATACTGAAAAATATAATTTAGCAGGAGATAAAGATCTAGGCTCAAAGATGGGTGGATATTATCTTGAAGCTGCTTATAATGTGCTTCCAATAGAAGCAAGGCAGAGGCTGGACTTATTTGTAAGGTATGAGAATTTAAATCAACACAAAGAGGTTGAAGGTTCGCTTAAGAAAAATCTTGCCCTNCACAGAAAAGAGTGGACATTAGGTGCTTCATATCACCTATCCAGAGGTTCTGTTTTTAAAATCGATTATCAATCAAAAGGAACTGCATTAGAAGGATCAAAAGCAAAGGGGCAGTTTAATATGGGNATTGGAATATTCTTTTAAAATTTGAAAAAAATAAAGCTTAACATATTATTTTTAGTTTTTCTANTGATTAACTCATCTTTTGCTTTCAGTCAAATCCACAGGAGGGCAGATAAAGAAATCAAGAAAGTCTTTTCAGTTGAAAATTATCAGTTGGATAGAGCCATAAACCAAAATTATGAAGATTTCTTAACCAAAAGATTGTTATCAATAAACTCTGATGATCAAAAAATTGGCTATGCCTACTTGGGAACAGCTCCCAGCCAGACGAAATATTTTGATTATGTAGTTCTATTTGATAAAGATCTTGTCATTCGATCAATTAAGATCCTTGTGTATCGTGAAGATTATGGAGGTGAAATTGGAAGTAAAAGATGGCTTAGTCAGTTTATTGGAAAAACTTTCTTTGATAAATTTATTTACAGAAAAAATGTTGCCGCAATATCTGGTGCTACCATATCAGTCAATTCTATGACTGATGCTGTTAATGATATTCTAGTATATCTTAAAGACTTAAAAAATCAAGGAGTATTTGATACAGCCCCTTAATTGCTGATATCAAAAATTTTCAATAATTTCATAGAAAATCAAAATGAAGTTTTTGAAAAACAAAATGTCATTGAGACTGAGAATATTTATCTCAATGATTTTGCTTGTATTTACTGCAACTCTTCTTGTCCTTGGATCAACATACTACCAGTACAGGACTGAATCTGATCAATATAATTCCTACAGACAAGACAGAAAAGAAAATCAATTAAAAAGGCAAATTAACTATATAGTTAATAAATACAATCTTTCAAGTAATTATGATCTCTGGGATGATTACCAATCTGATTTTGAAGAAATAACTAGAATTCATAGTGTTGAGTATTCAATATTTAAAATTGATGGTACACCTTTATTTTATTCCTATCTACCACTTGATGTAATATCTAATAATTATTCTTTGGACACTGATTTTGCAAAAATGTTGGTGTCAAACGAAGAGGGGAAATTTACTTCAGAAAATTTTACAGATGTCGGAAAATTTCAAGCTTCTTACAGTGTTCTCAAAGATGACTTGGGAAATAAATACGCTATTCTTTTCTTCCCCTATTTTCAAGATGTATCATTTGCTGAGAGTGAATTAAATGTATTCCTTTCTACCCTTTACCAAATTTATTTTATAATGCTTGTTGTTGCAATTGTACTAGCTTATTTTATTTCAAGATTTGTTACTAGATCAATTGAAACAATTAGGTTAAAAATTGGTCAAGCTGGATTATTAAAAAAGAATGAAAAAATATATCTAAAAAATCCAACTAAAGAAATTGATAGTCTTGTTAATTCTTATAATAAAATGATTGATGACCTAGAGGATAGTGCCCAGAGATTAGCTAAAACTGAGAGAGAGCAAGCTTGGCAAGAAATGGCTAAACAGGTAGCTCATGAAATTAAAAACCCATTAACACCTATGAGACTTACAGTACAAAGTTTTCAAAAAAACAGTGGAATAGTGTCTAATGATGAAAAAAATAAAATCAATGATTTTTGTGATACATTAATTGAACAGATTGATACAATGAGTAATGTTGCAACATCATTTTCAGATTTTGCTACTCTTCCAAAAACTCAGCTAGAAAAAACTGATGTGGTTGAAGCTACAAAAAAAGCTGTTGAAATATTTGAGCAAAACAATATAACTTTTGAGACTTCAAGTGATAGTATTTTTATAAAACTAGATAAAGCTCAGTGGATAAGAGTAATGACAAACTTGATTAAAAATAGTATACAGGCTATACCTCATGATAGAGAACCTGATATTTTAGTAAAAATATCAGAAAACTCAAAAAACGTAAAAGTTTTAGTCTCTGACAATGGACTTGGAGTTTCAAAAAGTAATCGTGAAAAGATCTTTGAGCCAAAATTTACAACCAAATCTGATGGTATGGGTCTTGGTCTTGGTATTGTAAGAAATATTATAAGTTCCCACAGAGGAAAAATTTCCTATAAATCAAAAAATAAAAAGGGAACAGACTTTACTATTACTCTGCCCAAGT
>NZRW01000032.1 GCA_002701185.1 Fidelibacterota bacterium | reverse complement strand
TATTTGTGGAAATGATGATGAATGTCCATATGATTTTTATAATGATATAGATGGTGATGACATTTGTGGTGATGTAGATGANTGTCCANATGATTNTTATAATGATGCAGATGATGATGGTATTTGTGGTGATGTAGATGAATGTCCATATGATGCAGAAAATGATGCAGATGATGATGGTATTTGTGGTGATGTAGATGTTTGTCCATATGATCCTGATAATGATATTGATTATGATGGTATTTGTGGCGATGTAGATATCTGTCCAAATGACTCTCAAAATGATATTGATGGAGATGGTCAATGTTGTAGTGATGAAAATGCTGATGGTGTTGTTGATGATCCATATTGTGAATGTGCAGCAGACTATTATGACTGTAATAATGAGTGTGGAGGTGATGCTCTAGAGGATAACTGTGGTACATGTGACAATATTGATTGGAACGACTGTGAGTCTATTTCAGTAACTTTTAATGATAATGCTAATTTATCTAGTTTTTATGTCTTACCTGAAGATACTTCGGTTGAAAATATATTTTCTGATGTATCATCAAATATTTTAGCGGTTGCGGGTGCCTCGTCTGCTGCTATTTATGATGAGGGTTGGACAGGAACATTAGAAAACATTAATCAAGAGTCAGGATATTGGGTTGTGATGAGTGCAGATGATGAGTTATCTATTACAGGTACTCCTATTAACCCACAAACAGCTTACACATTAGAAGTTGGAGATAATTTAATTGGGTATCCTCTAAATGACTTTACCCCTATACTTGATGGTATGAATGATGAAGCTCAATCTTCATTAAAAGCTATTTTAGGTGAAGGTCAATCTGCCTATAATTATAATGGTTTATGGATTGGTAGTTTACAGTACTTTACTCCAAATTCAGGTTATTGGTTTATAAGTAATGAATCTTTTGATTTTACTTATCAAGAATCTGAAATACTTGGAAGAACTACGGCNGGTAATATATCTGTCCCAAGAACACCTGAAAACTTTGATTATTATCAGTCTAAAGGTCAGGCATTTTACTATGTTGAAAATATTGAAAATGCTATTGCTGGAGATTGGGTTTTAGCTTATAATGGTGATATATTAGTNGGTGCAAGAAAATATAATGGTGAAATTATAGATATNCCTGTAATGGGTGATGATTTATCAGAATACACAATAGGTTATTGTGAATATGGTGATATTCCTTCATTTAAGCTTTATAGACCATCAAATGGTATGTTAAATGATCTAAGTGGTGATATTGCTTCTTGGAGTAATCATAATATTACTGTTATTGAAAATTTAGGGTTAACAAATATGCCTACAGAAATGGCTTTAGAGCCTGCTTATCCTAACCCTTTTAACCCTTCTACTAACTTATCATATACATTAGCTGAAGAAGGGGCGATAACACTTTCAATATATGATATTAATGGTAGATTGATTGAAAATATTGTTGATTCTTATCAAAATGCTGGAAGTTATAATGTTGTTTGGGATGCGTCTACTTTCTCTAGCGGAATATATTTTGTGATGTTATCAACAAATTCAAATATGTTAACACAGAAAATAATGTTAGTTAAATAGTTTATTTTTCTGAATAATNAATAGATTAAAAAGGCAATCCATTTAGATTGCCTTTTTTTTGTATTAAAATTATTTCTATAAATCGTATCTTTAATACATAAAGATTATTTAAAAGTTATGATTAGATTATTAAATATTATATTATTGTTTCAATTGATATTGCCTGTTGATAATGTTGTGCTAACTGACACTTCACATNTAGATATACAATCAATACTAAATTTTGAAAGTTTATCTCAAAAATATACATCCAAAGCTGAGAAAATAGACTACTATGAGGATGTTTCAATTTCTATATATGATAAAACTTTAAATTTAGAAAAGTATACTAAAGAAATGGTTATTGAGTATACATCTTTAATTAATAGTTTAGAAGATAGGTTAAATATTGAAAACACATCTATTTCATACAATTTAGGTGCACCTATAATCGATATTCATTATAAACAAATTTCAAGAAACCGTAAAAACATAAAAAACAATTTTCATTTAAATCAAGCTAAGTCTTTAAAAGAACAATATCTTAAACTAATTCGATATTATTATAGAACAATTGATTTATGTGAAAAAAGAATTGATAATTTACTTAGTATGCTTGATAAATCATCATTAGACAGATTAATTGAAGATATTACTATTGAAAAACATCTTATTGTAATGAATTTCAATAATGTTGCTAATAATGAAAAATTTGAGAACTTAACATCTGTTTTTCCAGATATGATAATAAAAAGATATAAAGGTAGGAAAGATGTTCAAGTTAATCATTCTGGGAAAATTGAGCCTGATTTAAGAAAAATACAATCATTAGATAATAANATTGATAAATATTTAATTGATGGAGATTTTTTTGTTGATGGATATAGTATAACGGTTAATTTAAAAGTTTATGATGTAAATAATTGGNTTTTATTAAAAAGTGATATGCTTAAATGTGATATTAGAGATTTGGATTGTATTTATGATAATTTTTTATGGAAATTAAAAAATATAGTTGATCCAATTTTAAATTATGAGTTATATGATGATTTTTCAGATAATCAAAAAAAGACTATATCCAAACTAAAGCTTGATAGTATAGATATTTCTAAAAGAAATGAAAATTTATTTGCACCTCTATTAGAAGATTTTGCAGTACAAAAAGATTACAGTTTTGACATAAAGTATAAGGATTTAGAGATTGGTCAAGCGCAAGGTTTAGAAACTCAAACTTTTGATCTTTCAAAACATCCAAATGGAATTTTAACTAGAAGGGAGCTGCAGAAAAATTTATTTGAAAANCTTAATGTATTTTTTGATGATCCCTATAAAATTGATATTGGAAATTTAAATATGAATTTAAATGATACAGATCCTAGTTATGTTAATTTAGATGTAGATATAACGTTTAATATTGATAAAAGAGCTTTTGAAAAAAATATCAAAAAAATGCCTTACAATAATTTAAAAAGTAGTAAAAAAAGTCATATTTTTGAATTTTTAAACGATAATTATTTGTTTGAGCCAAAATTTATTAATGATTTAAATAAACATGACAAAGAATTATTTCCAGTTTTATTTTTCACTAATAAAAATGGAGATATACAGAAAATAATAATAGATTCGTGGGATGTTAAATATGATAAGATTTTGTTTGGAGATTATGATGTAGAGCGACAAAATAAATTTGTACAAATGTTTAGTATTATAAATAATAATAATAATGTTCAAGTTAATCTTAGTTCTAAGAAACAAAATATTAACTATAAGGTTGTTATGCCTGTTTCTGTATTAGATAATTATACACAACTTACTGTTAAAGTATTTACAAGACAAGATCTTGATATGTATTTACCTATTAATGAATTAGGTTTTTAGGAGAATTAAATGTTAAAAATTAAAATAATTACATGTTTTATGATGCTTTCAGTCATACTTTCTGAAACCAAATCTACTACGCTTGAATATATTCCAGATGTTATTCTTAAAGATATAAAAAAACAAAAAGTAAAATTACTTGATATATCTAAAGATAAATATATTGTTTTCAATTTTTGGAATATGGCATGTGAACCTTGTAAAAAAGAAATGAAATTTTTAAATGAATTTCATAAAAAGTACTCAGAATATGATTTCAAAGTGATAAGTATTAATATGGATAGTCCCAGAAGTATGTCTAAAGTGAAAAAATACGTAAAATCATCAAAATATGAGTTTGATGTATTAGTTGATCCAAGAATGAGTCTTTTTAAGAAAATGGGTGGTTCAATAATGCCATTTGTTGTTGTAGTAGATAACAAAGGGGTGGTAACCAACAAGCATATTGGATATAATTTAGGTGATGAAGTTGCTCTTGAAGAGGAGATAAAAGTTCTAATATCATTTAACCAGGATTCAAGTAATGTTAAGTAGGATGTNTATTTTTGTAGCACTTCTAATAGGATTTGTTTACCCAAGTATGAGTTTTAATTATGAATCAAAATATGGTAATGGTTCTAATGTTAATGATTTAACTCAAGACACAACTACTTATTACTATTTTGAAAATTTACTTGATGTAAATTTAAATTATGAAAATATAAATTTATATTCACAATTAGAATATAGTAATCCTCCAATATATGGTCAAAGTTTAACCAAGACTAATAATTTAGCGAACAGTTACTTTATAGAATATTTTAATGACTTTTTAATGTTAAAATGGGGTCACATTCAAACCATTAATAATTATGGTTTAGATATCAATATGTTTCAAGATCAATCTACTGATTTTGATAATCGAATCAAAGGTATAGAGCTAAACTATATGCCAAATGATTTAATAGAATTTAGCTTTATTACTGGTAAGGGTAATTATGGANCAAAATCTTATGGAGATTTAAGGGAGAATGATTTAATATTTAGTCATGAGTTAGATTCTTATGGAATGANTATTTATAGTGATTTTGGAGATTTTTCAATATCAACNTCTTCCAAAAGAACTAATTACAAATCAGGCATTTACAATAATTTGATTAATTCTGACACAAGATTATCTATAGATCTTCAAGATTATATTTTTACAGATTTTTCACTTTTNAATCAAGATAGTGATGTTAAATCTACCGCNATAAATTTTAGTTATAGTAAAACTTTAGGTNATTTAGATATATACATAGAAAATAGNNCTAATACATATAATAAAATTTTAAGAGATGAACAAGAAGAGGGNAATTATAGATATATAGCATTATCTGGTGATTTCTTAGGAATAGGCTTAACCTATGAATTTAAGGATTATGATATGCTATACTATATGCCTATAACATCTAATCCGCCAACAGTATTTTATGAAACTTCATCAGTTTTGATTTCTAGAATTCAGCACAATATTAATTTCTCTGATGAGATTGGGCATCAGTTAGAACTGGCTTTCAATTCAAAATACAATTTATCTTATCTATTTAATTTATCTATGGGTATGAAACACTCAGGTGTAAGAAATCCTAACTCTTTTGAGATTGATGATGATTTTAATATCATTTACGATACATACAAATCAGTATCGTTTAAAGACTTTTTTGGAAAAGATGGTATGGATTTTATGAATGAAGATTTACGGGCTCATAAGCCATTTAGAAATTTATACTTAGAGATAAGTAGATGGAATGATAATAATACTTTTTATTCAAAAGTTGGTTATCATTCACATTATAGTTATGATAATTCTAGTGGAAAAAATTATCAAACTTATACAATTCCAACTCAATTTGTGATAGGTTTCGAAAATCAAAATTCATTAACGACATATGCAGAATATCAGTATACAAAAAATTTAGTAGCAAACTTTGATGATTTTGATCAAGATTTATATACTAATAAACATTTAGCTTTATCTTATTATATTAATAAAATAGGTAATATTACTTATTTATTTGACGAGGAGATAAAAACAAATTATATTGATGGTGCATCTAAGAAAAATAAATGGGATGGTATAGAATTTAGTATAAAAATGTCACCAACAATGCAATTATCAATATTTAAGGGATCTCAAAAAGGTGGTTTAGTTTGNGCTAATGGNGTTTGTGCNGTCCAGCCTTCTTTTGAAAATGGAACCAAAATTACATTTAGAGCATTATTTTAGTTACATAATTTTACTACCACAAAATGTATTATTTTTTTTAAATTATCNAAAATANAAGAGAGTTCTATGAAATATATATTAATAATGNTTGCTTGTTTTAATCTTTCAATAGCAGCTTACTATAGTCCTGGTATGACTATGATTGATAGTCATCAAAATCAATCTCATTCTGTATGTTATGGAGAAACAGATNNAGGNGATNCAAATTATTTAAGTTTTCGTGATTATAATGGTGCAACTAANGGNGGNGATTATCATGTTATTTTTCTTGATATGGCNGCAAGNTGGTGAGGCAGCTGTTGGCAGTCTATTAGTGTAATAGCAGATATAGCAGAAAATTTTGAAGATAATGAACATGTTTTAATGTTCACNAATTTAGATGANCCCAACCANCCTTACAGTTGNAATCANTGGGGTAATAGNCACGTCCAATGGGGCGATGAAAATGCAGTAATTACAGCAGATGCTGGATATACTATGTTTAACTGGTTTAATACTGGTAGCGCATTCCCAAGTGTTGTATTTATTGATCATACAATGACCATAGATTACATGGCTAATTTCACAGGCGGAGCAAATGGTGGAATTAACAGGATTAATAATTTATTAAATCGTTGTGGCACTCTATGTTCTGGTGAACCTATTTTGGGTTGCACAGATACAGAAGCTTGTAATTACAACGAAAATGCAGATGAGGATGATGGTAGTTGTGAATATGAATCATGTCTTGGTTGTACAGATTCAACAGCAAATAATTATGATGAAGATGCAATAATTGATGATGGAAGTTGTATTTACGATTCAAATATATCTTTTGGTCAAATTGATGACTCAAATATAGAAGTCAATTTTTCAAGTGATTACCCAATACAGGGCTTTCAGTTTACTGTTACAGATAGTCCAGATCAAATCACTTTAACAGGAGCTTATGGTGGAAGCGCAGAAGCAAATGGTTTTACTGTTAGCACAAGTGATTTAGGTATTGTTTTAGGTTTTAGTTTTTCAGGCGATGTAATACCTGCAGGAGAGGGATTGCTTACAAATTTAACTTATGATGGTATAGGTCCGGCTGAAATTTGCTTTGAAGAGATTATTTTTTCTGATTCAAANGGNACTCAAATTGGAACAGCNCCTACTGAATGTAGCNNGCTTGATTTAATTGCNANCCCTGGAGATACNAACCTTGATGANTCTGTTAATGTACAAGATATAGTAGTATTGNTAAATTTTATNTTAGNTTTTGATGAACCAAGNCAACAGCAATTCNTNAATGGTGATATGAATGATGATCAAGTTTTAAATGTTTTAGATGTTATTAGAATAGTAAATAATATTTTAGGATTGTTTAACAGAGATTTTAGTTTTGATCAAAATAATTTTGGAATCGTAAATTATTCTAAATCAGGTAACGACTTGATTTTATCAATATATTCAGAAATTGATTATTCTGGTGTACAAATATCATTTGAAACTTATCAAAATTATGATATTTTATTAAAAGATAATAGCCATATTACTTTAAAGCAAAATTTTAAAGATGGTAAAAAAATCTTAGTTGCATATTCAATGTTTAACGAAATATTTGATGGACATGAAGCAGTTTTTACTATTGTAGGAGGTTCTAATTTAAACATTGATCAATTAGATGTTTTGGTTGGTGATGTTAATGGTAATGCAATTGAATTGTACTTTAATGAGTTTAATGATATTGATATAAGTAATTATACATTTAATATTAATAGCGTATATCCTAATCCATTTAATCCATCTACTGATGTAAGTTTTACTATACCTAATGACGGGTATGTTAAACTATCTGTTTATAATATCAAAGGTCAGGAAGTAGATGTTATTTTTGAAGGATATCAAGATAAAGGTTTTCATTCATACACTTGGAATGCATCAAACTATTCTTCGGGAATATATTATTTTCATCTTAATGAAGGTAGTAATGTTTCAACTGCAAAGGGTATTTATTTAAAATAAAATTAGTTTTAAGGAGAGAAAAATATGAATTTTAGAAAAATATTAACCATTACACTATTATCTTTTTCATTTGCTGTATACCAAGTTGGTGATCAGATTAGTCAAGGTGATCAAGATAGGGTATTTGAAGTTTGTTATGGAGCTGAACATCATGGAATTGAACCTGTTGGTGGAAGATACAACTTAACATTAGGTGATTATAATGGTTTCACTAATGATACNGGTATATTTTATGTNCTNATGATTGATATGGCAGCTTCATGGTGAGGCCCATGTTGGAACAACATTGGTACAATGGTTGGAATAGAAGGTTATTATGAAGATAANCCAAATGTAAAAATTATAACAAATTTAGATGATATTGGGCAACCATATAGTTGTCANCAATGGGGAGATAGGCATCAATTTTANAANCCAGATNTATNNCCTNTNATGACTGATGATGGAAATCAAGATGTATTNTGGAGCTGGTTAAATACTGGTGGAGCTTTCCCAAGCACAGCATANATTGATCATACTATGACAGTATTTTTTAAAGGTAATAATGCACAATTTGGTGCAGCTACAGCTACAATAGATTCAATGTTAGATGAATGCGGTGATTTATGTACATTATCACCACCAGCNGCATTATTTGATTTTGAAATAGATGGTAANACAGTAACATTTTTTGATTTTTCTGAAATTGCAAGTGAAGGTTGGATNATTGAAAGTTGGGCTTGGGANTTTGGAGATGGAAATACTAGCTCTGAACAATATCCAGTGCATACNTATGAAAATGAGGGTACTTATCAAGTNTCATTAGTAGTTACAACAGATATAGGTACAGAAAGTGTTCCTTTTGTTGCAGATATTCAAATTGGTACGNTAAACATATCTGATAATAACTTACCTGAAGATTTTGGGCTTGTTAAAAATTATCCAAATCCATTNAATCCTAATACTACAATAGAATATTATTTAGGTGAATCTGGTATGGTTNNAATGANTGTCTATGATGTAAACGGAAGATTAATTGATAGTATTGTTAACACTTATCAAGTGTCTGGAAAACATTCAATAATATGGCAGCCAAATAACATAAGTTCAGGGATGTATTATATTAATTTAGTTCAGGGTATGAATATTGATAAGATGAAGCTAATGTATATAAAATAATTAAAATACAATTACTTTATTGTTAAAGGGGACATTTATGTCCCCTTTTTTATTTTGAATTGGGATGACATGTACTTTAAATTTTTAGGGTTAAAATGCACCCGTGGCTCAACTGGATAGAGCATCTGACTACGGATCAGAAGGTT
>NZRW01000031.1 GCA_002701185.1 Fidelibacterota bacterium | reverse complement strand
TTAAAAGATGAATCTTTGTATGATAACCTAAATGAAGTTGTTGATAACACCAATGAACTCATTAATGATGTAAAAGATAATCCTACTAAATATGTCAAGGCCTATTGGCAAGGTAGAAAATAAAAACTTTTCCAAACTATTTTAAATAGCTAATTTTATCTGCTTAATTTATACTAGTTAATATAAATTGGAACTTTTAGTTGTTATATTTGTAACAATAAAATATGGTTATTATATAAATTAAATTTTCTTATTTCTAAAGAGGTTATGATGAAAAAATCTAGATTATTTGTGGTATTATTATTTTTGGTAGGATTTATTTTTCCTGTAGGCGAAGCTGGTGCAGTTTTCTTGCTAATTGCCCCAGGTGCTGCTGCTCAAGGTACNGGAGAAGCAAATGTAGCTCGTGTTGATGATGCTTATGCCTCTTATTACAACCCTGCAAGCTTAGCATTTCAAAATAAGACAAGTATTGTTGGTATGCATGTAAATTGGTTGAAAACACTAGTTCCTGATTTATATTATGAATTCATAGGTTTTGCATCGCCAGGTTATGGTGGAACAATTGGGGGTCACTTAATATTTCTAAGTTTAGGAGAGCAGCTTGCAACTGATGCAGATGGTAACGAGCTTGGAAATTTCAAAAGTTATATGTGGGCANTAGATGCAAGTTATGGTACTAAACTAACNGNAAATTCAGGTGTGGGAATTGGTTTTAAATTATTTCATCAAAAATTAGCTGATAGTGTTACAGAAGATGAATCAGGAGAGGGTAAACCGTATTCTACAGATTTTGCTTTTGATATTTCATACTTATTAAGAAAACAAAAACAATTTGGTTTGATTGAAAAATTATACAATATAGCTGGTGTTGAATCATATGATAGTGGTAAAGATAAATTTAGATTTGGTTTTAATATTGCAAATATTGGTCCTCCTATTTCATTTATTGATGAAGATCAAGCTGATCCTGCTCCAACGAATATGAGGTTAGGTTTCTTCAGTAATCTATATGAAGATCAATTCATTAGATTTAACATGTTGATGGATATGCAAAAATTACTAGTTGCTTCATACCCTTCAATGGATTGGGATGGTGATAGAATGATTGGTGATGGAATTGGTGGTTCTTCAAATAATAATGGTGATGGTCAGAATGAATCGGCCTACTTTGATCCATGGTATAAAGCATGGGCAACCGCATGGCTTGATGACTGGCATTATGGTGGAGACATAGATTTTGATGGTAATAGATATATTGGNGGTTATCATTGGACCGANGGATTAAATGGAGGTTTAATGGATGGGTCTCCNCAGCCAGAAGAATTATATCCTGAATCAGATGACAATCCTGAAGGTATGTATGGATGTCAAGATTGCGCTGAGGCAAGTGGTATTGATGGTAATGTTTTTGAGTCTGATATTGGAGAGGTAGTAAAAGAGTTAGGTTCAAAAGATGATAGAACATTTTCTAAAGAATTTGAAGAAATTATCTTAAATACAGGATTTGAATTTTGGTATACTGAAAGTTTTGTTTTAAGATTTGGTTACATTTATGATAGAGAGGGTGATATTACTAACCCAACATTTGGTGCGGGTGTTAAATTTGATGGTTATGGCTTTGATTTTGGATATACTGCTGGTGAACAAGGTCACCCTAGAAGTAATACATTATTCTTTTCTATTAGCGCAGAAATATAAATTTAAATGCATCGTTTTAAAATAGTATTTTGTTTGTTTCTTATAACAAACTACTCATTAATTTTTTCATTAGATTTAAACTCTTCAATATCTAATAGTAATCCACCTGAAAACCCTTTTATAATTGCTATAATGGTGGAATTTCAAGAAGATAATAACCCAAAGACTAGTGGTAATGGTTTATTTTTAGATACATTAGATATAAATATGAAAGTAGACTCATCTTTAANTAGGTGTAATCAATTTATTTTAGATAGGCCACCACATAATTTTCAATATTTTAATTCTCAAATTGAAGCTGTATCAAACTACTATAATGAGATTTCAAATGGTAATATTAACATTCAAAGTCAAGTAATTTTAAGTAGTACAAATGAAGAGAATGGTTATTATAAACTTTCAAAAGAAATGGAGCTATATTCATATAGTGACATACACTTATCAGAATTATTTAAAGAATCACTTGAATTAGCAAAAACAGATATAGAATCGTATTTAAACTTGAATCCACAAATAAATTTTGATGATATAATTTTTACTGTATTTCATGCTGGTATAGGACAAGATTTTTCTTTTCCTACTTTTGACCCAACTGTTTATGATATTAAAAGTGCTTATATTGAACCAACCATGTTTGGTGATATTGAATATCCACAAATAAATGGAAATAATGTATCCTCTGGTATTTTATTGCCNGAAACACAAAATATGATTTTTTTTAGTAGTATAGAAGATATCTTTTANGGTGAATCTTCTTATTGTGATTATCANCTTGGTATGACAGGTACTTTTTCATTCTTNATGGGTTATGCTTTAGGGCTTCCTCCTCTTTTTAATACTGAAACTGGACAGCCTGGTGTTGGAGTTTTTGGTTTGATGGATTATGGTTCTAATAACGGTAGAGGTATCATACCTGCTCTACCAAGTCCATGGACAAGAATATTGATGGATTGGGATTTTGAAAACAATATGACCTCTTCTGTGGTTTCTGANAATTTTTCTCTAATTGATATCAATAAAGATGAAATATATAGATTTGATATTTCTGATAATGAATATTTTTTACTTGAAAATAAAATAAACACTTTAGATGGTGGTTTATCATTAGGTGATATTGTTGCAGATTATAATTCTATTAATGAAGATAATATATATAGAGATACATATAGCAATTGGCTTGATGCAATTATTTCAAATAATAATCAATATAATATATTTGAATTTCAAGATAGTATCATAACTAGAGTTATAGATTATGATTTAGGATTGCCAGAATCTGGAATATTAGTTTGGCACATAAATGAACCGACTAATTCTATAGAAAATGGGATTAATAATAATCCATATAACAGAGCAGTTGCAATAGAAGAGGCTGATGGAGTTCTTGATATTGGATTTGAAAGTTATGCTTTGTTTTCTAATCAGGATCCAACGGCAGGGACTAGATGGGATCTTTGGTACCAAGAAAATGAAGCTTATCATGCGGCCAACGATATAAATCATAAATGTTTTGATCCTACTACATTTGATTTATTAGATGCTTCCTATAATGTTGAGTGTTTCAATAATGGTGGAATATGGCTTAAAACAGAAATTTTTGATAATTTTTCAAATCCAAATTCAAATTTAAATGATAATGTTAAGTCATTTTTCTCATTTGAAATTATTGATAGTGTATCAGTTTCAACAAAAATAAAAGCATCGTATACAAGTTCAATACCATATTACGATATAAATTTTAGTTATAATACAATTTTAGGTACAGCATCTGATAAGCTTTTTTATGGATTGGATGATATGAGTATCATTCAATTAGACTTGAATAATTTCAGTATAAATGAACCATTCTCACAAAATTATGATGAATCAACGCTAGTNCTAACTGATAATGATAATATTTCAAATTTATACTATTCTGATGCTTTTTTTGCTTATTTAGACTTAGATAATAGTTTTATTGAAACCCCTAATGAGTTTTGGTATGGAAATTTCATTAATGATGATAACGAATTTGAAATAATCATTATTCAAGATAATTTTTTTATTATAGATGATTTTCAAATTCAATATGAATTCATACCTTCTAATGGAATTTCTATAGCTGATATTGATAAAGATGGATTTGATGAAATAATTTATACTGACGTTGATGGGCAAATTGTTGCTTATAATGGAAATGGTACATTAGTAGATGGTTTTCCGTTTGGTAAAGATTATCATGGTATAGTTTTAGCTGTAACTGAAAATGAATCAGAAGAGCTAGTTCTAATTTGTAGAAACATGTCACATATTGATATAATTGATATTAATAATAATATTATTTCTATCCCATCCTTAGATACTGAGTCTGATATAATGATTATTAATGGATATCTTACTGATGGATTAAGATTTTATAATTTAACTTCAGATGATTCTTATTTTAATATNGGAGAAATTAGATACTGGCAAAAACGATATAATAATCATTCAAACTATCCAAAAAGTAGTTATACACATGAGGAACCTTCTTATCAACCCAAAAATAAGATTATTACNGATTTTTATAATTATCCAAACCCTATAACTGATGGCTTCACTAAATTTAGGTTTTTNGTAAATGAAACAACTGATCAAATTGAGATAAANATATATGATGTCTTAGGTAATTTGGTTGATACTATTGTTAAGAGTGATTTGGTTATTTATGAAAACAATGAAGTTGGATGGAATGTGCAAAATCATAAACCAGGATTGTATTTTGCAGAGATAATTTCATCAAAGAAACAGCAAGATATTATTAAAATAGTGATAGGATATTAATGAAGTTTATAATCCTATTAATCATATCATTTAATTTTTTACAGACACAAACCTGGTATAATCATCCAGAGTTAAATTGGAAAACATTTGAAACTGAGCACTTCATATTTTATTATCATGATGGAGCTGAAAAAACTATTTCTGAGGCTGCTTATGTAGCTGAAAAAATTTACAAGCCTATTACTAGTTACTATAATTATGAGCCAAAAACTAAAACCAGTATAATTATTAAAGATACTGATGATATTGCAAATGGAACAGCTTTTTATTATGATAACAAAATAGAGATATGGGCACATCCTCTTGATTTTGACTTAAGAGGTTCACATAGATGGTTACAAAATGTAATCACACATGAATTTACTCATATCATTCAAATTGGAAGCTCAATGAAAGCTTCAACACGATTTCCAGCAATATATTTTCAAGGTTTTTCTTATGAAGATGAAAAAAGAGATGACGTATTGTATGGTTATCCAAATACAATGTTTTCAATTCCAGTTCCTGGTGTTGCCGTACCTCCATGGTTAGCAGAAGGTACAGCTCAATATATGAGCCCGGAGTTAAAATATGATTTTTGGGATTCTCATAGAGATATGTTATTAAGGGATTTAGTTTTAAATAAAAAGCTTTTATCCTTTAATCAAATGAATACTTTTGGAAAAAAAGGAATTGGAGGGGAGGCAGTTTATAATCAAGGTTTTTCATTTTCAAATTATCTCTTAAAAAGATTTGGAAGTTCAATCTTACCTAAAATATCAGACAAACTCTCAAAAAGTTCATATTCTATAAATGATGCTATATTAAAAAGTACAGATAANCAAATAAGTGGATATCAGCTATATGAAGAATGGGTTTTATACCTTCAAAGTTTTTATGATGAACAATTGGAAAATGTTTTAAAAAATATNACTACTGCAGACATTATAGAAAATGAGGGTACAACAAATTTATTTCCAAAAATTTCACCAAATGGAAAAAAATTAGCTTATATATCAAATAAAGAGAATGATTATTTCAGTCAAACTGATTTGTTCATTTATGATTTTGTTGATACATCAAAGAAAAAACTTGTATCTGGTGTAAAGTACGCTCCAACATGGATTAATGATACCACACTCATTTTTACAATGAGAAGTAAACCTAATAAATATGGTTCAAGATATTATGATTTATATAAGATGAATCTAAATCAAAAAAAACCAGATCAAATCACAAAGGAAAAAAGGTTAAGATCACCTTCTTACAATAGTAAACGTCATTTAATTGCTGCAATAAATACAGTTGATGGATTAAGTAATATATTTATATCTGATGCTGATAGTATTAATTTTACAAAATTAACAGATTTTAATAATCAAGAATATATATCAACTATTAGTTGGGATACTGATGGAAATAAGTTATATGCAGATGTAATCCTCAATCATGGAAGAGATATTTATGTTATAGATTTAGATTCAAAAAATATTTCTATATCTATTGATAATTATGATGATTGCAGAAACCCTATACACTACGATGGTAAAACATATTTTTCCACTGATTATAATGGCATTTTTAATATCGCTTTTAAAGATACTAGTGGAGTTAAATTTTTAACTAATGTAACAGGGGGTGCATTTATGCCTGAGTTACTAGATGACAAATTAGTATTTAGTTTGTATAGTAATGGTGGATATAAAATTGCTATGATTGATAATTTTAAACCTATTGATAGTGAATATATAGGTTATAAGAATACTGAATATTTTGAGCCGTCTAATATTCAGATTCCAAATNATATGTCATATACAGATTCTAGCACTGAATATGAAACATCATTAACAGAATTTCATTTTGTNCCTAGGTTGATGTTTGATTATGAAACAATTAAATACGGTTTTTATGGATTTACAGAAGATATGGTTGGGCATTTATCATTATTTGGTGGTTTTTCAGTAAATAAGTTATCTGATGTTGATGCGATGATTATGCTTGAATACAAAAAATTATATCCCACTCTTTATGCAAATCTATTTTGGGCAAGTCGTAATACNGAGCAAGATTTTGATTATTATACGGTTGATAGTTTGCTTGTTGATAATATTGATATAGAAAATGAGGTAGACTACCATTTATTTTCAAGTGATGTCGGCTTAAGGTTTACTAAGTTTAATTTAAAGTTTTGGTTAAATTATAATTATACACTTTATAATCAAAAAATTTACCAAACAGTTACCCAAGAATTCATAAGTGATGGAGAAAATCAAAAAATTACTAGCTATGGTAAATTAGGNTTTGATTACTATAAAGGTAATATCTTAAGCTTAAGAGTTTCATCAAAAAAAATAAANCCTCAATTTTTAGGAAGCATGATTCCAAAAAATGGCTATTTATTTGATATAATATTAGGTTATGAGTGGAATGACTTTATGGAAGGAATAGCTTTAAACGAAGATTATGGTACATATGGCTCTGTGCTTAAACCTAATAATACTGGCAGGTTTGATTTGAATTTCAGTTGGTATAGTTATTATAAAAAAATTAATCTTTCTGTAGAAAATTCAACTAGAATNGCTTATCTCTTTAATGATGATGTTGATGATTTCTTCCATTTTTTTGGTGGGGGTTTACCTGGTTTAAAAGGTTATACTTTTTATGATATGAGTTTAACAGGAAGGGGCATTATTAGCCGATCAATCTATTTAAGAAAACTTGTTATTAATAATAGCTTTATTAGTTATAAGGATTTTATTGGGTTTGATAAATTATCACTTGGTTTTGTTTTTCAATATGGAGATGCTTTTCCAATTGGGCGTCCTAAATTTTCAACAGGTATTGAATTTAGATCTAGAGGTTTCTTGTTTTATGGATACCCTGCAGCTTTAACGTTTGAACATCATTATCCAATCACTGATGAGAATAATGATATTAAATCTATTAACTTAAATGAAGGTAAATCGTATTTTAAACTATTATTTGATTTCTAAAAAGCCATGTTAAAAATAATTTTATTTATATCATTTTCATTTTGTTTTGATTATCATTTAGATCAAGATATTTATTTAATGAATAATTCTAATGATTTTGAAAATAACATCGAATTTTCAAGTAGTAATAAATTGAAATCTGCGTTGTTTTCAGGTATAATTCCAGGTAGTGGCCAATATTTTATAAACAAGCAAAAACAAAAAGGTATTGCTTTTTTTGCTTTAGAAATTATTGGTATAGCTTCATCGATATATTTTAAAGATAAAGCTGAGGAATATAAGTTTGATTATCAAGATTACGCAGATGAACATTGGAGTTTTTCAAGTTGGTGNGATTTTTATTATGATTATTCTGATGAAAGTAATCCTTTTAGAGACTTATTTTCGAATGAAACATCAGGGATATATAGCGAAATAAATTCTGGTCATGGTTTAGANTTTTTTTATGACGATGATGATGGTATTAGAAAGTATATGAAAACAAATACAGAATTTTTTGGTTTATTTTATGAAGAATATAATCTGGATCAAAATGGTGTTGCAGAGCAATTTGTTGATGAGAGAAACTTACAAATGTTAAAAACTCATGACTTCTATGAAGAAATTGTTAAATANGATCAATTTTTTACAGGTTGGGATGATCAAATTTTAATTCAACGTAGCACAAATGATTGGGGTCAGGATAATGCAACNAGCCCAAATAAAAAATTTGCAAAATCTATTTATGATAAATCAGTNAAAAATTATAAAACTAAAGATATCATTGTAAATTTNATTTATGCTAATCATGCTATTAGTATTTTAGATGCATTGGTTTTTAGTGGAAAATCATCTAAGACTTCANTAACCTATGATTATAATCCAAGATTAAATTTTCATCAGGCATTAATTAGTATTAAATTATAAATAATGAGATTAAGACTATTTATTATAAGTGTACTATGTTTTTACGGTTGTTCATCATTTAATGATAACAACTTGACTAATACTGAAAAATTTCAAATTGCTGTTGATTTATTTGATAATGAAAAGTATCAGAANGCCAAAGAATATTTTGAGGAAATTGTTCAAAATGAACAAGGTACTAATCTTGGCTTGGAATCAACATTTTATTTAGCAAAAACATTATATGAGTTAAAAGAATATGAAGAAGCTTCATACAATTTTAATTATTTTTCTATGTTCTCAAAAGATATAGAAAATGTCGAGTATTCTCAATATATGAAGTCAAAATGCGCTTATGAGTTAACNTTACCTTATAACAAAGATCAATCATCTACATTGTATGCTATTTCAATCATTCAAGAATTTCTNGATAACTTTCCATATTCATCATACAAAGATAGTGCATTTGATATGATTCTAAAATTGAGACATAGGTTGGGTAGAAAAAAATTTGAATCTGGCAGACTCTATTTAAAAATGAAAAAATATGATTCAGCTTTATATTACTTTGATATTATAATATCTGAATATTATGATACTAAGTTTCATGATGAAGCCTTGATTTATTATATTTTTACGTANATAGTAATGAATGAATATGATAAAGCTAATTCATATTATGAAAATATAAAATCTAATTTTAATGACGACCTTAAAAAAGATGAAGCTCAGCAAGTTTTANATGATTATAAAAATGGACTCGGCTTTAAAGGTTTATACAAACTATATAAATGAATATTTTTTTCTTTGGAGGATCTTTTGATCCACCACATAAAGCTCATAAGATGATTTATAAAAATTGCATTAAGTTATGTGACAAATTTTTATTTATACCTTCAGCTCAAACTCCAGGAAAAAGTGAGCCAACTGCTGATGGGAAACTTAGGGTTGAGATGCTGAAAACTATTATTGATCATCAAGATAAAGATAAAGTTGTTATTGATTCATATGAAATAAATTCAGATATAAAACCAAGTTATAGTATTGATACAATTAAATATCTTAAAAAAAAGTATAAAAATTCAAATATTACTATGATAATGGGAAGAGATCAGTATGAAAACATAAATTGTTGGTACAATTACGAAGAAATCATTAAAAATGTTACAGTTATGTGCTTTAATAGAAAGCCTTTTAAGTTACTATCAAGCAAACAAACAAATTTTATTGATTTTGATATTGATATATCTTCATCAGAGATCAGAAAAAGTATTGCAGTTAGACAACAAGATAAGATAGAACATTTTTTAACAAAGGGTACAATTAATATTATAAACAATCATAATTTGTACAATATATATGACAATTAATGATGACGGAACTTTATTAGGTATTTTGCTATTGATAAATAATCTTTTACCATTTTTATTATTTGTAGTAGGATGTATTATTTTATACTATTCCTCTGAATTTTTTATTGATAATTCTATATCTGTTTCTCAAAAGTTAAATATTTCTCCCATCATTATTGGTGCTTCAGTTGTAGCATTAGGAACAAGCTTACCTGAATTGCTAGTATCTCTATATTCAATTTTTACATATGATAACCCAAGTGATGTTGAGAATTTTATTTCTTCAAGTATTGTAATTGGAAATATATTAGGTTCAAACATTGCAAATATTGCATTAGTGATGGGTTTTTGTGCATTCTTTTATAAAATTAAATTTCAAATAAATNTTCTCAAGGATTTGCTATTTATTACTTTTCTTGGTTTTTATTTACTTTTTTGTGTTTATCAAGAANTTACTATAGATTATGTTCATGGATTAGTATTGTTGACTTCCTTTATTTTCTATTTTTATTATTTAATAANNAATAACTCAAATGATGATATTATAGATTCTATTCCAAATAGTTTATTTTATAGTTCTTTTATAATACTTATATCGATGTTTGGGCTTTCTATTGGAACTAATTTAATTGTTGATAATGCTTTGAATATATCACAAATAATGGGAGTAACTGAATTGAATGTTGGATTTTCAATTGTAGCTTTAGGAACGTCACTTCCAGAGCTTTTCACTTCAATAGCATCAATAAAAAGAGGTAAATATAGTTTGCTTGTTGGTAATGTTATAGGTTCAAACATTTTAAATATAATATTTGTACTAGGTATATCATCATTAATGACTAATATTTATATAAAAGCTCAGATGTTAGAAGGTGGTTCATTTNTTGGAATAGTTTTTGTGCTAACACACGTAATATTGCTTTTAAATTATATTTTCTATAAATCTTTAAGTAAATTTTCAGGATTAATTTTGTTAATCATTTATATGTTATTTATATATAAATTATTTTAACACAAGGTATAGTTATGATTAATTTTATTGATGTAACACTCAAGCACCCCAATTCTAGAGGTATTTATAATGTTTCTTTTGATATAGAAAAAGGACAATTTGTATATCTGATGGGTCCAACTGGAGCTGGAAAATCTACAATTATTAATTCTATTATTAAATCAGTNACACCTGATTCTGGTCAAATTTTAGTAAATAATTATGATGTATCTAAATTATCAGAAAATGACTTGGCTAATTACAGAAGAGATATAGGAATGGTATTTCAAGATTTTAAACTAATTAATGATAGAACCATAGCTGAAAACATTGCTTTACCATTGCAAATTATAGGCATACAAAATAATACTATAAGAGATAAAGTTGAAAATATTTTAGATAAAGTAGGTTTAGCGCATAAATCAAATTCAAAGCCACATGAATTAAGTGGTGGAGAACAGCAAAAAATTTGTGTTGCTAGAGCTCTTATTAAAAATCCTAAAATTATAGTTGCTGATGAGCCAACGGGAAACCTTGATCCAAGCTCATCAGATGATATTATTGATTTGTTAGAAAAAGAATCTGTTAATGGAACTACAATAATTATGGCAACTCATAATTATCCGCTTATTGAAAACAGGATTAAACATTTTATTGAATTAAATAATGGAAGAGTTGTTAAATGATTGAGCAGTTAAAATTTATTATTAAAGAAAGTGTAAAATCATTACAGAGGTTTCCAATTTATTCTTTTATATCTTCTCTTACAATAATGATTTGTTTAATCATAATTTCTTTTGTCATTTATTTATCAGATGTGACAAATAATATATCAAAGAATTTTAAAAATAATGAATCTGTTTTAAAAGTTTTTTTGAAAAATGATATTGATGTTAAATCATCATTAGAATTATGCCAAAGTATTAAAGAAGAACATAAATTTACTCAAATGACTTTTGAAGATCGAAATGATTTGTTCTCAAAAATTGATATAAATTTAAAGACATGGCTTGAAGATGATTTAGAAATTATACCATGTTTATGCACTTTTAGTGTTAATGTTAATTCTGTAAATCAAATAGATGATTTATCAAACTCTATATTAAGTAAGCATCAATCAAAAATTGATAAAATAGTTTATCCTCGTTCATATTTATTTAAATTTGAAAAAATTTTGTCATTAACATATTCAGTAATATTTTTAATAGGCATTATAGTATTTATTGTAAGTATATATAATATTTCGAATATCATAAAACTTTCAATAGAATCTAGAAAAAATGTTATAAATATTTTACAGCTGCATGGAGCAAGTAAAACATTTATTAAATCTCCCTATATTTTGGAAGGTATAATGCATGGGTTTATAGGTTTTGTCTTATCATCTTCATTTATAGTTTTTTCATTTAATATTTTTTCTTCCGTTTCGTACGATCATTTTTTAGCTCAATCTTTGATAACATCAATTACACTTAAAACATACATTTTAATTAATTTAATATTTGGTGTTATTCTTGGATTTGTTGGTAGTAATTTAGGTACATCTAATTATTTAGAATAAAGGAGTTTGTTAAATGCCAAAGAATGTTAAAACAGATACAAAAAAGAAAAAAAAATCAACTGTTACTAATTCTGGTAAATTGAAAAAACTTAATAATCAGATTAAAGATTTAAATGATGATATAAAAAAATCTGAAGATAAATATGTCAGATTGATGGCAGAATTTGAAAATTTTAAGAAAAGAAATAATAAAGCTCTTATTGACTCTCATCAAAAATCTTTAGAAAAAATTGTAAATTCATTTTTGCCAATCTTAGATGATATGCAGCGTATTTCAAATGATGATAATAATTCTAATCTAAAAGTTTTAAATGATGGAATTAAAATGGTTGAAGGAAAATTTTTGAAAATTTTATCTACCTATAATATTGAGCAATTTAATTCTGTAGGTGAAGAGTTTGACCCAGATTATCATGAGGCCATTATGAGCCAAAATTCAAANAAAAAAGAAAATATAATTTTAGAAGAATTTGAAAAAGGCTATAAAATAAACGATAAAATAATTAGGCATTCTAAAGTTATTGTTAGCAAAGGTAAATAATGAGAGATTATTATGAGATATTAGGAGTTAATAAAAGTTCTTCTGATGATGAAATTAAAAAAGCCTATAGAAAAATAGCTATTAAATATCATCCAGATAAAAATCCTGATAATAAATCTGCAGAGGAAAAATTTAAAGAAGCNGCAGAGGCATATTCTGTTTTAAGTGATTCAGAAAAAAGGCAACGATATGATNAGTTTGGCCATGCGGGTGTTAATGGTGCTGGTGGAGGACAAGGGTTCTCTAATATGGATGTAAATGATATTTTTTCTGCTTTTGGTGATATTTTTGGTGATTCTGATAATATTTTTGGCAGTATGTTTGGAAATCAAGGAAGAAGCAGAAGACGAAAAGGTGGNAGCGATTTAAAAATTTCAATACCCTTAACACTTGAAGAGATGTATAAGGGTGGTTCAAAGACAGTTAAAATTAAAAGATTAGAAAGNATTTCTGGACAATCACCTAAACAATGTAGTTCTTGTGGTGGTTCAGGTCAGCTTAAAAGAGTCAGTCAATCTTTTTTAGGTCAGGTAGTTAATATTGTAGAATGTAATAACTGTAATGGACAGGGTATGGTTGGTGGAAGAGAAAAAAAATCTGCTGAAGTAACATTTGATATACCACAGGGAGTTTCATCTGAACATTATCAAGTTGTTGAATCAATGGGTAATCAAGGTTTTAATGAATCTGACGATGGAAATTTAATAGTCTATTTTCAAGAAAAAGAGCATTCATTATTTATGCGTAATGGTAGTGATATTTATTTATCAATTTCTATAGGTTATCATCAAGCTGTATTAGGCNCAAAAGTAAAAATACCTACTATTAATGGANAAGTNAACTTNTCCATACCCAAAGGTATAAANTCNGGTCAAATAGTNAGAGTTAAAGGTAAAGGTATGCCTGATCCACGAAGAAGGATAAATGGTGATCAATTTGTAAAGATAAATATTACNACNTCAGATAACAAAAGTAAGGATTTTGTACTTTTGATGGAAAAAATGAAAGAAATTTTAGGAGAAGATATTAATTGTTCTAAATTTGAATAATTTTATCATATTTTATAAGATAGGAAAAAATATAAAAATGAATTCTTTAGACAAAAATAAAATTGAAATTAAATCTTTTGTATATGATTGGGGATTAATATTCTTGGTTATGCTATTAGTTTTTATAATTTCTATTCCTCCAATTATTTGGAATGAAGAAAATTTAAAAATTTCAGATAGTAGAAAAAGAATGTTGGACTTAGCCTATGCTTTAAAAGCATACAATAAATTGACCGGTCAATTAACAGATGATAAAGAATTAATTTTTGAAACCATAATGCATGTTAGAGATTCATTAATTGCAAATGAAACCTTAAATGGTAATAAAAATATTTACTTATCATGTGAATATGAGGCTACTTTTTTAATGGATCCAATTGAAGGATCAAGAATTGATAGNCAAATTGACTTAAGTGCAATTGANAAAAAGGATAGNCTTAACTATATAGATAAAACAATATACGACATGAAAACCAATGAGTTTAATGGTACTAGAATATATGAAATTCCTGAAATTGATGATGTTAAAAATATTCCAGATATAGTTCCTTTAATTCAAATTGATTACGAAACACAAACCAGTTATTATCCAGANCCAAGNTTACAAACAATTGATTCTTTNTATTCACTNGAAAACTTAATCCGCTTTGCAAGGAAAGATTGTGCAGATACAGTAAAAGTAGATATTCCAAGAAACTTTGGATTTATGTTAGATACATTATTTAGTAGTTCATCAATTATTACAGAAAATGTTGTGGATACAATTTACACATTGAAAGAACCTCTTGAAAATAATGATGTTCAAACTAGTTATGTCAAAAATCAATATTTATTTAAATACATTCCTAAAAGCGAATATGATAGCTTGTGGAGTTTTGGAATTCCAAGTTTTGAAGATCAGTTGGTAACAATTGATTCTTCATATTTAAATAAATTAATAAGCGATACAACTTATACTATAACATATATTGATGATGAAGAATTTGATGAAACTGAAGAAGAAGCCTCTAATCAAATTATAAGAAAAGTGTTAGATATGGATATNTGGTATTTNATNGAAGAAAGTATGANTAGTTGTTCTGACTACAAAAAGGAATCAACATGTTTAATTGATGCTGATTGTATTTGGGATTTAGAAAATGGTTGTGTTGATAGTGTTAAAGAAGAAGAAGATGAATTAACTAATGATGAAAATTTAGGAGATGATTTTATTTCCGATGATGAATGGGATGATTTGTTTGCAGATTTTGAAGATGAACTTAAAAATGAGATTGAATTTGGCGATACGCTGAAAGTTAAATATGAATTTAAAAGTAGGTATATTTCAGCATATGAAATTATCAACAGAACTATCAATATTGAAGATTATGANAGAAAAAGGTATGATTTAACAAAAGATTTATCAAATTCTCCAATAACTGGNNAAGAATATAAGATAATTCTTTCTGGAAATGGTGAATTTGATACTGGTGAAGATTATATTGATTCCAATAATAATGGGATTTGGGATATTGGAGAATATTATACTGATATGCCAGCAAACTATAAGATTGTATCTCCAGTAGATGATACTTACAAAGAAAATAGATTTATACTATTNAATTTTAGGCCAGGTAGTCCAGGTTACATTGAAAATGATGAAATTAGCTGGGATACTAAGCCAAAATGGAATTATCCCCTTAAATAAAGAAAATTTATGATTAGTATCATAGCAGGGAAGTACAAAGGAAGAAAACTTTCCTATTTTAATAGTACTAAGGTTAGACCCACTCAAGCAAAAGTTAGAAAATCAATTTTTGATATATTAGGTCCTCTTGATGGAAATAAAGTTTTAGACTTGTATTCTGGAGTTGGAAGTTTAGGTTTGGAAGCTTTAAGTAGAGGCGCATGCCACTTAACAGCAGTAGAGAGTGATTCTCGAGTATTTAAAATATTGGTAAAAAATATTAATATTATTACAAATCAAAATAAAGTAAAGCTTCATAGAATGGACGTATCAAAATTTTTAGAAATGAATGTCAATAAGTATGATGTTATATTTGCAGACCCTCCTTATAATGAGTTAAATTTTTTTGATATTAAGAAATCTATTTCTAACTTCTTAAACGAAAATGGTATTTTTTGTATGGAAATGAAAAAAACTAAAGATATAATTTTTGACGAAGATATTAGAATAAAAAAATATGGTAGTACACAGGTAGCTATATGGAAAAAAAATTAAATATTGCAGTATATCCAGGTTCATTTGATCCAATAACAAATGGTCATCTTGATGTCATTTCAAGGTCATCTAAACTTTTTGATAAAGTTATAGTAGGAATATCAAAATCTTCAAATTCNAAAAATTATTTATTTACAGACAAAGAAAGANTAGAATTAGTTAATGATTGTACAAAACATCTTAACAATGTAGAGCCAATTGTTTTTGANGGCTTATTAGTTGACTTTGCTAAAAATAATAAAATCAACTTAATTATTAGAGGTCTTAGAGCATTTTCTGATTTTGAATCTGAATTTCAAATGTCATTAATGAATAGAAAATTAAATNCTGATGTGACTACAATATTTTTGATGCCNCATGAAAAATACACGCACATTAGTTCTTCAATTGTAAAAGAAGTTTTCTCTCTAAAAGGAAATATTTCTGATTATGTTTCTGATGTAGTACTGGAAGCTCTAACGAAGAAATATGAAAAATAATAATTTTTTAAAAAATTTAATTGATAGGGCCTTAGAAAAAAAAGCATCAATTATTCTGCCAGAAACAAATGATAAACGAATAAACGATGCTATTCAAGAGCTTAAAAAACTAGGCTTTAATATTTTAGATGTAAATGATTTTTCAGAAGANGATAAATACATTGAATATATTTTGCAAAAAAAATTTTCTGAAAATTGGCCTAAAAGTGAAATAGTTAAGTATCTACAAACCCCACTAAATAAAGCTATGGCAATATTAGCATGTAATGAAGTTGATGCTGTAGTAGCTGGGGCAAGTACATCAACAGCAAATGTACTTAGATCAGCTTTGAGAATTGTTGGTATAGATCCAAACTATAAATGGGTTTCAAGTTCTTTCTTAATGTTAAGTCCAAANCAAGAAAATATCTATACATATTCAGATTGTGCTGTAATACCAGAGCCAAACTCAGAGCAATTAGCTCTTATTGCAAAAGCTTCATCAGATTTACATTATTTAATAACCAATCAAGAACCTAAAGTGGCATTTTTATCATTTTCAACAAATCAAAGTGCTAGTCATTATAGAGTAGATAGAGTTCAACAAGCTGTAAANATTTTCGCTAGAAAATTTCCAGAAATTATTCACGAAGGNGAGATACAGTTTGATGCAGCNATCTNAAGCAGTGTTGCAAAAANGAAAAATAAACAAACTAAATTANACGGTAAAGCAAATGTTTTTATTTTCCCAAATCTTGACGCTGGTAACATTTCATATAAAATAACTAGGCAACTAGCAGGTTATGATGCTTTAGGACCATTGTTGCAAGGTTTAAGTCTTCCAGTGCATGATTTATCAAGAAGTTGTAGCGTTAATGATATAATTAATGTGGTTGCTATTGCTTCAATACAAAAACCTATCTAAAAACTTAAAATATTTTCATTATATTTAGCCTGTTGCAATCTTAAAATTGTAACTATTTTATTCACTTTTGGTGGTAGNCTTTAAACTACTNNAAACTAAAAAAAACTAATGCAAAGGATTAAATATATATGGAAAATATAAAAACACCACAAAATGGTCAAAAGATTTCAATTTCTAACGGCAAACTAAATGTTCCCTCAAATCCTATTGTGCCATTTATNGAAGGTGATGGCATTGGGGCAGATATATGGGCAGCTTCAGTAANAGTGTTTGATCAGGCGGTGTTAAAAGCATATAATGGAGAAAGAAAGATTGAATGGATGGAAATATTTGCTGGTGAAAAAGCCAATGAAGTTTATAATGAGAATATTTGGCTCCCTCAGGAAACTTTAGATGCAATTAATGAATACTTAATTGCTATTAAGGGTCCTTTAACAACACCAGTTGGTGGTGGAATAAGATCCATTAATGTAGCCTTAAGACAAAAATTAGATTTATATGTATGTCTAAGACCTGTGACATGGTTTAATAATGTTCCTTCCCCTGTAAAAGCTCCAGAACTAATTGATATGGTTATATTTAGAGAAAATACAGAAGACATATATGCAGGCATAGAATTTTTATCTAAAAGTGATGAGTTAGGAAAATTTCTAGATTTTATGAAGTCTGAATTTCCAAATCAATATGATAAAATAAGATTTCCAAATTCTTGTGGAATTGGAATAAAACCTATTTCTCAAGAAGGTACATACAGATTAGTTGAATCAGCAATTAACTATGCTATTGATAATAACCGTAAAAGTGTAACTTTAGTACACAAAGGTAATATCATGAAGTTTACAGAGGGTGGTTTTAAGGATTGGGGATATAAAATTGCAGAAGAAAATTTTTCTGATTCTGTTTTTACATGGAAACAATATGATGATATTAAAGAAAAAGAAGGTGTTGATGAAGCTAACAGAAGGCAAAATGAAGCTGAAAAAATGGGTAAGATTATTATTAAGGATGTCATAGCAGATGCATTTTTACAGCAAATTTTAACTAGACCAGATGAATATGATGTTATTGCAACCATGAATCTAAATGGTGATTATATTTCTGATGCCCTAGCTGCACAAGTTGGTGGTATTGGTATTGCCCCTGGAGCGAATATTAATTATCAAACAGGAAAAGCAATTTTTGAGGCAACTCATGGAACTGCGCCAAAATATGCAGGACAAGATAAAGTTAATCCAAGTTCAGTTATTTTATCAGGAGAGATGATGTTAAGATATATGGGTTGGAATGAAGCAGCTGATTTAATATTAAATGCTATGGATAAAACTTTTTCAAATGCTACGGTTACATATGATTTTGCTAGACAAATGAATAATGCTACTGAACTAAAGTGTTCAGAATTTGGTGATGCTTTAATAAATAATATGTAATTATGCGATTTATTGATGAAACAATGATTCATGTAAAAGCAGGTGATGGTGGTCATGGATGTATCGCATTTTTAAGAGAGAAGTTTAGACCAAATGGTGGACCATGCGGAGGAGATGGTGGAAAAGGTGGAGATGTAATTTTTTTGTCAGATAAACAGCTCTCAACACTTCAGGATCTTCCTAAGAATCATCACTATAAAGCAAAAAGAGGTGAGCATGGCAAAGGGAAAAATTGTCATGGAAAAAATGGTGACGATTTTTTAATTAAAGTTCCTGTTGGTACAATTGTAAGAGATTCTCAAACTGAACAAGTTATTTATGATTTCAAAAATGATTCAGAATCATTTGTGATTGCTAAAGGCGGTAATGGGGGTTTTGGTAATGCTAGATTTAAAACAAAAAATAATGTGGCTCCTAAGATTGCTAATAATGGGGCTTTGGGTCAAGAGCTATCATTATCATTAGAATTAAAAGTTCTTGCCGATGTTGGTTTAGTAGGATTTCCAAATGCAGGTAAATCTACCCTAATTTCAAAAATATCCAATTCAAAACCTAAAATATCTGATTATCCTTTTACTACTTTAACTCCTAACCTTGGAATTGTTAAATATCAAGATTACAAATCGTTTGTAATGGCTGATATACCAGGTCTTGTAGAGGGTGCTTCTAAGGGTAAAGGCTTAGGTAATCAATTTTTGAGGCACATTGAGAGAACAAAAGTTTTAATTTTTATGATTGATATTAACTCTGATTCAATAAATGATGACTATCTTATACTTAAAAAGGAATTATTAAATCACAAACCAGATTTAGATAAACTACCTAAAATGTTACTTTTAACTAAAATTGATACTATAAGTCAAGAAGATTTAGATCAAAAAAAACTTCCAAAAGATATAGAAATTATAAAAATTTCCTCCATAACTGG
>NZRW01000030.1 GCA_002701185.1 Fidelibacterota bacterium | reverse complement strand
ACATACCATTTATATATTAGACCTGGTACAGAAATTTTAGAAAAAGCTGGAGGCTTACACAAATTTATGAATTGGGATGGGATAATTTTAACTGATTCTGGAGGGTATCAAGTATATAGCCTTCAAGGAATGAGAAAGATTTCAAATGATGGAGTAACCTTTCAATCACATTTAGATGGATCTAAACACCATTTTACACCTGAAAAAGTTGTAGATATACAAAGAAGCATAGGTTCAGATATTATGATGATGTTAGATGTTTGTCCACCAGGTGATGCTAATAAAGCTAAATGGATTGAAGCATTAAATTTAACTACTGAGTGGGCAAAAAGAGCAAAGAGGCATTTTGATGAAACAGAACCATTATATGGTCATAGTCAAATTATATCTCCCATTGTGCAAGGTGGAACTGATTTGGAGCTAAGAAAACAATCAGCCTTAGAGCTTATGGATATAGATTGTGAAATGTATGCAATTGGAGGGCTAGCAGTTGGTGAGCCAAAACCTGAAATGTTAAAGGTAGTTAATTTTTTAGATAATATTTTACCTAAAAATAAACCAAGGTATTTAATGGGTGTAGGAACACCTGCTGATTTAATTGAAAATATATTAAATGGAGTTGATATGTTTGATTGTGTTATGCCTACAAGAAATGCAAGAAATAGCCAGCTTTTCAGTTATGATGGAAAAATAAATATAAGAAATTCTAGATATAAAGATGATTTTAGCCCTATCGATACTAATGGATTTAGTGTTTCTTCAGAAGTCTATTCAAAAGCATATTTACATCATTTATTTAAAACAAATGAGGTGCTAGGATTAAGAATTGCAACGGAACATAATTTAAAATTTTATATTCACCTGATGAATGAAGTAAAAATACAAATTAAAAATGATAACTTTGAAAAATGGGCAAAAGAATTTTTAGAAAGATATAATAATGAGTGATATAAAAGTAAGAGTTATTGATTGCCATATTGTATGTTACAATGATAACAAATTAGATTGGGAATTTTTATTGTTAAAACGAAGTATGGATACAATATATCCAGGCACATGGCAAGGAGTTACAGGTAAAATAGAATTATCTGAAACACCTTATAAAACTGCATTAAGAGAATTAATGGAAGAAACTGGATTAATTGCAAATAGGTTATTTACTGTTGATAAAGTAAATACATTTTATGATTATAAAAGAGATACGATGAATCTTATACCAGTGTTTGGTGTAATTGTTAATACAACTGATGTTAAATTATCAAAAGAACATACTGAATTTAAATGGTGCAGTGTTGATGAAGCAAAAAAATTAATTACATGGGATCAACAGAAAAAAGGTGTTCAAATTTTTTATGATATGATTACAAAGGATGATAATAGATTAAATTTAATGGAGATTCAAATAAATGAATAAATGGCTTTGGGGTGGATTAGGCTGGGCAATTGGGGGACCTATTGGTGCAATAATGGGTTATGCATTAGGCTCTATGAGTTCACAAAATCAAAACTATTCAAAAACTAGAGGTGGCGATTTTGGAGCAGCAATGCTTGTTTTGTTTGCAGCGGTAATGAAAGCAGATGATCAATTAAAAAAAACTGAATTAGAATTTGTAAAGAAATTTTTTATTGAAAATTTTGGTGCAACTTACACAAAACAGAGAATGGAACTCTTTAAAAAAATATTACAACAAGATATTGATGTGAAGTCAGTATGTGGTCAAATCAATTCTCATATGGATGTACATAGTAAAATACAATTAGTGCATATACTTTTTGGATTATCAAAAGCTGATAATAACATTCATAACAATGAAATAAAAATTATATCAGATATTGCAACGCTAATAGGTTTAGGGCAATCTGACTTTAATTCAGTAAAAGCTATGTTTGTAGAAGATACTAGTTCATCATATAAAATTTTAGGTTTAAATCAGCAAGCAACAGACTCAGAAATTAAATTAGCATATAGAAATTTGGCTACAAAATTTCATCCGGATAAGGTTTCACATTTGGGTGAAGAATTTACAAAAATTGCTGAAGAAAAATTTAAATCTATCAATGACGCCTATCAAAAAATAAAAAAAGAACGTAATTTATAATTATGAAAAAAACAAATTCTTATATTGAATTAAAAACATTTTATGGGAATTCTGATAAGTCAAAACCAGGAAAATATCCATACAAACATGGTATTTATCCAAATATGTATACGGATAGGCTTTGGACTATGCGACAATATTCTGGTTTTAGCTCAACAAAAGAAAGTAATAAAAGATATCATTATCTATTAGAACAAGGAGTTAAAGGTCTATCTGTAGCATTTGACTTGCCAACACAAACAGGTTATGATTCTGATGATTTTTTATCTGAAGGAGAAGTCGGAAAAGTTGGAGTACCAATAAGCTGTATTGAAGATATGGATTCTTTGTTAGATGGTATTCCTCTTGATAAAATATCAATATCAATGACCATTAATTCAACAGCAGCTATTTTATTAGCTTTTGTTATTGCAATAGCTGATAAGAGAGGAATTAATCGTTCTAATCTTAGAGGTACCATCCAAAATGATATTTTAAAAGAATATATTGCAAGGGGAACTTTTATATATCCTCCACATCCTAGTATGAAAATTGTAACAGATATTTTCGAATATTGCAGTAAAGAACTACCTAACTGGAATACTATATCAGTATCAGGATATCATATTAGAGAAGCTGGATCAACTGCAATTCAAGAATTGGCTTTCACATTTTCAAATGCAATTGCATATGTAGAAGCAGCATTAAAGCAAGGGCTAGATGTTGATAAATTTGCATCAAGAATTAGTTTTTTCTTCAATAGTCACAATCATTTTTTTGAAGAAATATCAAAATTTAGAGCAGCCAGAAAAATTTGGGCAAAGATTATGAAAGAAAGATTTAATGCAAAAAAAAATAAATCGATGATTTGTAGATTTCATACTCAAACAGCAGGATCTACGTTAGCGGCTCAAGAAATTGATAATAATGTTGTAAGAACAACCCTTCAAGCTACAGCTGCTGTTTTAGGAGGCACTCAATCATTGCATACAAATAGTAGAGATGAGGCCCTAGCACTTCCAAATGAAGATTCAGCATTGCTTGCACTACGTACACAACAAATTATTGCTTTTGAATCAGGTGTTGCTGATGTTGTCGACCCTTTAGCTGGGTCTTACTTTGTAGAAGAGTTGACTGATACTTTAGAAAAAGAATCATTTAAACTGATAGAAAAAATTGACAGTTTAGGTGGAGCTGTTGAAGCAATTGAACAAAATTTTCAACAAACTAAAATTGCTGATAGTGCCTATGATTTTCAAAAAGATATAGATGCAAAAGAAAAAATTCAAGTAGGTGTCAACAAATTTATTACAGAAAAAATTCCGTATAACAACATACAGAAAATAGATCAAAAAGCTGTTGAACAGCAGATAAAAAATCTAACTAAATTTAAAAATAATAGAGATAATGACTCTGTTGTAAATTCATTAAACAATTTAAAGCAGGCGGCAGAAAATGGAAGTAATATTTTCCCATTGATTATTGAATCTGTTAAGGCAAATGCAACCTTAGGAGAGATTTCTAATACTCTTAGAGATGTGTTTGGAGAACACAAAGGTTAAAATGTTTGATTATAAGATTTATGAAGAAAACCTAAAATCAGAAATTTTAGGTAGAAGTTTCAAATTTTTAAACAAAACACAATCAACAAATGATGAAGCAAAAAAATATTCTGCTGCGTCTCACGGGCATACTATTTTAACATACAACCAAACAAAAGGAAGAGGTCGAAGAAATAATAAATGGTTTTCAACTCCCAATAAAAGCTTAACATTTACTATTATGTTAGAAAAAATGAAGATTAGCAATCAAAACATATTATCTTTATTGACAAGTGTTGTAATAGTGAATACAATTAAAAAAAAATTAAAAGTTAATTGTAAGATTAAGTGGCCTAATGATATAATATTAAATAATAAAAAAATTGGTGGTATATTAATTGAGTCAAATGCTAACTTTCAAATTATTGGTATTGGTCTGAATGTAAATCAAGCTAAAGATGACCTCAATAGAGAAATATCAAAAATAGGTAGCTCATTATACTATGAGACAAAAACAAAAATTAATCTGGAAAAATTATTAGCGCAAATTATAAGTGAATTTGAAATTGTTATCAAAGAAAAGAAAAAAAATATTCTTAAACAGTGGCTAGATAATTGTGATCATATACATCATAAGGTTAAGTTTAGTACAAATAATGAAATAATCACTGGTATATTTGAAGGAATCAACCAAGAGGGAGAGGCAATTATAAATATTAATGGTAAAATTTCAACCTTTTCAAGTGGAATTGTAAATACATGATTTTAGCTATTGATATAGGTAACACAAATACTGTTTTAGGGTTATATGAGGATGGTAAATATATAATTATTTTAAGAGTAAAAAATGAATCTGAATTTGAAACTCAGTTAAAAAAACTTATTAAATTTAATTTCAAAAAAATTGCGATATCATCTGTAGTACCAAGATTAACAAAATCATTTTCAAANATCATTTCCAAATATACTGCAGTTAAACCATTTTTAATTTCTTACGATAATAGTAATAAGATAATGTTAAACGTTGATTGCCCAAAAGAAGTTGGTAATGATAGAATATGCAATTCAAGAGCGGCAATTGAATTAACAAATAATAATTGTTTAGTTTTAGATTTTGGAACTGCAACCACATATGATATCATTAGTGATAAACAAGAATTTATTGGTGGCGTAATTGCTCCGGGAATTAAAGTATCAGCTGATCATTTAATAAATAAAGCTTCACTGCTTAAAAAAACAACGTTTGATTTTCCTGATAAAATAATTGGCAAAGATACTATAACTAACATTCAATCTGGTGTTATGTATGGAGCATTATATTCTATAGAAGGTATGATCGGTAATATTGAAAAGGAACTAAATGTTAAATTAGATATAATTTTAACAGGAGGTTTTAGTGAATTGATTTCATCTCATTTTTCATACAAGCATAAATTAGAACCCAATCTAACTCTAGATGGTATAAGGTTAATTTATGAGGATAATAATGGCAGATAAAAATGAAATATTAAATATTTACACAGACGGAGCATGTAAAGGCAACCCAGGNATTGGTGGATGGGGAGCAATTTTAGAGTATGGAAGTACCAAAAAAGAAATAAAGGGTTACAGTATAAATACTACAAATAATATAATGGAACTTACAGCTGTTATAAAGGCATTAGAATGTTTAAATAGAAAATGTAAAATAGTTATTACTACAGATTCTAATTATGTNAAAAATGGTATTACAGATTGGATAAANTCCTGGAAAAATAATGGATGGAAAACTGCTAAAAAGTCACCTGTTAAAAATAAAGAGCTCTGGATTAAGCTTGACTCGTTAGTTGCAAATCATGATATTGACTGGAAATGGATTAAAGGCCATTCTGGACATCCTCAAAATGAACGAGCTGATGAACTTGCAAATGAAGCTATTATTTTAAAGGGTAAGTGAAAAGGAATTTAATAAAATTCCTGGGCATTCAGTTCCACCAAATGACCTGCTAGAATAAGTTCCAGTATCAGGAATAAACTGTGAATGATTTGTTACAGATTCTAAATTCTCACCAAAGATATTATAAATAGTATCATCAAATCTCATGTTTTCAATTGGTGCAACAATCTCTCCATTTTCAACCCAAAAGCAAGCATANCGAGTCATTCCCGTGATTCTACCTCCTATATTATCACTCCAATTTAAATAATGAAGATTATTTAAAAATACTCCGCTATCTATTTTTGATGGTATTTCATTTTCTTTTAAATCACCAGTGCTCATAACTGGAGAACGTAACCCTTCCCAGCCACTTGCAAAATTTGATTCAATTTGATATTCTTGAGCAGTTCTTGAATTAATTAGAGTATTCTTTAAAATTCCATTATTAATTAATGGGAGATTTTTAACTGCAAGTTCACCTTCATCATTAAACATAGGTGTAAGTCCTGTTGAAAAATCTTCATTTAATGTAAAACAAGGAGATAATGTNACATTATCATTNCTCATCTTTAGAAATGCACTCTGACCTCTTCTGATNGCTCCTTCACTTAATCCATTCCACGAAAACATTCCTAGTAAGTCAGATACACCTGCAGGTGCAATATAAGTTCTATAATCACCTGGCTCTAATCTAATCGATTTTTTATCAAGTAATTGAAGCTGATTAATCGAATTTTTCATAAAAGAATTATANTTTTCTAAATCAAAGTTTGTGCCNGCAAATGTATCTTTAACCATTTTTTCAGACTCAGTTATAAGTGAGTAATCAAAAGAAAATGAATCAGTTGAAAACCAATGAAGTAAACCTTTGGAATTTGCATAACCAACATAAATATTTCCAGATGCCCAAATTCCAGCTAAATCAACATTCTNAATTGCAGGTGACAAAGCATCAACAACTTTATCAACTGATAAAAGCTCTCCTTTACTTGAAGTTGAGCTTGATTGACCTTCTTTTGGAAAAACAATAAATGGATCTTCAGGTAAAAAATTAATATCTTTTCTTAATTTTTCTAAATGACTTAATGCAGTCAATAAATCATTTGATGCATTTTTAGATAAAGAAAATGATGTNGAACATGTTTTTTGATTAGAAATCAATGTAATAGATAGTGTAGCATCAGATACAAAACCATTTTGTCTAACTTTGCTTTGATTGAATCTAGTAAAATGACTGTCTTCTCCCCAAAAATTAATCATTAAATCTTCAGTATTATCGATTTTTTCAATTATTTTTTGAGATAATTCTTTAAAAAATTGTTCCATTTTACTTAAGCACCTCCAAATACTTCAATATTGTTAAACAAACACGTAGGAGAGGCATGCCCAACTCTTACAGATTGATTTGGCTCACCTTTACCACAATTTGGAGTACCAAAAACTTCAAAAGTAGAATGATTTCCAACTTTAGCAAGATTATTCCAGAATGGAGTTGTTACTCCTCGGTAATTTGGATTTTTTACTGTCTTTGTAAGTTTTCCATTCTCTATTAGCTTACCGTATTCACAGCCAAACTGAAATTTATTTCTATAATCATCAATAGACCATGAACGATTTGATTCCATATAAACACCCTTTTCTACAGATGAAATGATTTCGTCAAAAGAACTATCTCCAGGTTCTAAATTAAGATTTGCCATCCTATCAATTGGTGGACGATTCCAAGAACAAGCTCTAAAATTAGCCACACCTTTTATTCCTGATCTTTTTTCTGATTCTGTGCCTCCTAGGCCGCGCAATAAAATTCCATCTTTTATAATATATTCTTTTTCTGCTTTCTTTCCGCTATCATCAAAACCATATGAAGCTAACTCTTTTTTAACAGTGGGATCAAAAGTAATATTCATTATATCAGAACCGTACTTTAAATTTCCAAAGTCCTGTTCTCTAACAAAACTCCATCCAGCATAATTTCTTTCATCCCCTAAAATTCTATCTACTTCTAGTGGGTGACCTATGCTTTCATGAATTTGAAGTAACATTTGATCAGGAGCCAAAACTAAGTTTGTGGTTTCTGTTGGACACTCATCAGCATACAGTAATTCGACAGCCTGATTTCCAATTCTACTACACATATTGGTCAATTCTGCCTCATCAAAAACTTCATATCCAGATTGAAACATTCTGCCTCTGCCATTATCAGTCCTTCTTTGAGTGATACCATTATCTTGTGCAATGGCATCAAAAGAACTACCAATAATTAAAAAATCTTGCTCTATATCTGCCCCATCAGATGATAAATATTGATAATTGGTTTCAGTAATTCTTGCCATTGCACTTGCACTAACAATTTTATCTGATACCTTTAATGATTCATAAGATTTTCTCAAAATATCATTTAAATCTTTTAAAGCAATTTGTGTTTCTAATCTTTGTGATTTGTACTTACCTTTATTATTTGGTCTCACATCCTTTGAAAAATTATATAAGGGATTTTTTGATGATGATTCAGCTATAATGATAGCTTTGTCTATTGCTTTTTGTATGCTATCTACAGACATATCGCTTGAAGCTGCATAAGCAAATTGTCCATTTTTTAAAACTTCAACCATGATTCCATGTGATATTCCTGTACTATTAGCTTGAGGATTTCCATCTCTAATCATTCTATANGTATTAGATTCATAAACTTTTCTTATACCAAACCATTCAGCATTGACATTTAGTTCATTATATATTGATTTTAAATTAATTTTTTCCATNGCATAAATTTAANAATTTTTACATGCCTTAAAAAAATATTATTTTATTTAATTGTAGAGTTATTTTCAGTAAATTACAAACCTATTCAAGAAAATTTGAGTCTTTATTTTGGGGGATTTTATGTTTAAATATTTGAAATATGTNGTTATTAATCTACTGCTATTATCTTTTTTTGTTGATACTGCGTANGCTAAAATCAAAAGAAAAGGGGGTTCTAAAACAAAAAATAGTACTAATGAATTATCAGTTGAGGAGCTTGAAAAGCAGGGTTGGATTACTAATAAAAATGTTTTTCCAAGTGGTAGTCCAAATGCAACTAAAGGTGGTATGATAACCATATTAGGTGGCGAAGAATATCCTTCAACATTTAGAGATATAGGCAAAGACTCCAGAAGTCAAATTAATGGATTATTAGGTGGTTTGCAATATGAAGCATTATTATCATTTGATTATGAACGGCTTGAGTGGGCTCCCAATTTAGCTACTCATTGGAAAGTATCTTCTGATTCTCTTACTTATTGGTTTAGATTAAATCCAAAAGCAAAATTTGCAGATGGTAAGGATGTGACTTCCGCAGATGTTATTGCCACATTTAAACTATTAATTGATGATGGGCATCAAGATCCAAATGTAGCAGGATTTTGGGATGACTTGTTTGAGATTCCTGTAGCCGAATCAAAATATACATTTAAAGTAACTGCAAAAAAGAAAGATTGGAGAACTTTTAGAAATTTTGCTTCGCTAACTGTCATGCCTTCAACCTATCTTGATAAAGTTGATGGTGCTGGCTATATAGAAAAATATGATTTTAATTTTATGCCTGGTTCAGGNCCTTATGAATATGACAGAGTTAATTCAAAAAAAGGTAATGANGGCTATATTATTATGAAGCGTCGAGATGATTGGTGGGCTAAAAATAATCCTGATAATGTTGGAATTTATAATTTTGATGAAATTAAATTTATTTTTATTGAAGATGAAAATCAGCAGGTAATAAGTTTTTTTAATGGAGATTACGATATCTACCCATGGTCAAGAGCACAATGGTGGGTAGAACGGTTCAATAGCGAAAAATATAATGAAATTAAAAATGGATGGGTCCAAAAAATCAAAATTTTTAACTTTCTACCAAAAGGACCATCAGGTATTGTTTTCAATACAAAGAAAAAACCATTCGATGATATTAGAATCAGAAAAGCTTTTACNCATCTTTTTAATGTAGACAAATTAAATAAAAGACTGTTTTTTGATGAATACGTTAGATTAAATACATACTTTTATGGAACACCTTATGCAAATCCCAATAACCCTATGCTAGATTTTAGTCCTCAAAAAGCTTTAACTCTTCTCAATGAAGCTGGCTGGGTTAGAAAAGATGGGCAGCAATGGTTAACAAATAGTGAAGGACAGATTTTTGAATTTGAATTTTTAATTGCTCCAGGTGGCGATAGAATTTATACAACTTTTCAAGAGGATTTAAAAAATGTTGGAATAAAAATGAATTTTAAACAGGTTGATGGTTCAGCAAAGTTTTCAAAAACAATGAAAAAAGAATATGAAGTAACAGCTCAAGGGTGGACTGGCGGATTTTTTCCCTCACCAGAGGGGCTGATGCATTCTAAGTATGCTGATGAAGTTGAAGTTACAAATATCACCTCAATGGCATATCCTGAACTTGACAAATTAATAGAAGCTTATAATGCTGAATGGGATGCAAAAAAAAGAGTTCCTTTAGCACATAAAATCGATAGTATTGCAGTAAATTCATACCATTATGCACTTGGATGGACATCACCATATGGTGCCAGAATGTTGTACTGGTATAAGTTTGGTATGCCTGAATCTGGTATTACATATGTTGGAGATTGGAGAACACCTATTTCTCATTGGTGGATTGATAAATCAAAAGAAAATAATCTTGAGGTAGCCAGAAATAATAACTCGAATCTTAAAATTCAACCTACTATTATTGATCATTGGAATCGTATTAAATAAATTATGTTTGAATATATCATCAGAAGATTAATCCTTATGATTCCAGTTTTTTTTGGTAGTACTCTACTTGTATTCTATATTTTNCAATCAGTTCCAGATGGCCCATTTGAACAAGCTGTAAAACAGATCAAAATGGCTCAAATGGCTAGCGGCGAAGGTGGAGCAGCAACAGGTGGTGGTGAAAATAATTCAATGGAAATATCAGAAGATGTTTTAGAAAAATTAAGAAGACAATATGGGTTAGATAAACCCATTTGGAAAAGATATCTAATTTGGCTTGGGCTTGCTGAAAAGGAAATCGAATATAAAGAAGTTGAATGGGGAATTCCTTTTAGGTATACAATTGAAAATTTAGGACAAGGACAATATGCTCCTGTTTCTCTACAAAAATGGATTATTGTAAATCTGGAAGATAATAATCAATATAAAATTTATGAAAGTAAACAAGGTACGGATTTTAAGTGGGATGATAATTATGAAGTTTTACCAAACGAGGATGAATTCTGGGATTTAGTTGANAGTGAAAGTAGTAATTATGATGAAAACTATTTATTAGAATCAAATTGGGACGTTGCCAAAATTATGGAAAATGATATGGTTGGTATATCACTTAAAAAAAGACAAGGAATTTTTACAGGATATTTAGGTCACTCAGAAAAACATAATGAAAGTGTAGGAACATTAATATGGAACAGGCTGCACATTTCAGCCTTTTTTGGTTTGACTAGTTTTATTTTAGTGTATTTAGTATGCATACCCCTAGGAATAATCAAGGCTCTCAAACATGGCTCTAAATTTGATACCTTTTCAAGTTTTATAGTNTTTTTAGGTTANTCAATTCCTGCTTATGCATTAGCAGCGATGTTATTATCAATGTTTGCTACTACTAATATATTTGATGCTCCAATTTTACCTAGTAGAGGATGGCGTCCTGAAGATTGGGAAAATTTAAGTTTATTTGGAAAATGGGTAGGGCAAATTAAACATGCGTTTTTACCAATTATAGCATATATGGTAGGTTCGTTTGCAACTCTAACAATATTAATGAAAAATTCATTAATGGAAAATCTAAGCCAAGATTATGTTAGGACTGCTTTTGCAAAAGGTTTAACAGAAAAAAAAGTGATTTTTTTCCACGCAGTTAGAAATTCTTTAATTCCATTAGCTACAGGCATAGGTAATACCATTGGCTTATTTTTAGCTGGTTCTTATTTAATTGAAAAAATATTTGGTATTGATGGGATTGGTCTATTGACTTTTAAAGCTATTGGTACTAGAGACTATGGNATCATAATGGGTTTTCTTGTAATTGGAGTCTTGATTAGATTGTTTGGTAACTTAATATCAGATTTATGTTATGCTCTNATAGATCCTAGAATAAGGTTTAAATAATGAGTACAAATTTATCAGAATCAATACTTCAGAAAAGAATCAAAAGGTTTAAATCTATTAAAAGAGGATATTATTCTCTAATTGCGATAATATCCCTTTATATTTTATCACTATTGTCACCATTATGGGTAAATGATAAGCCATTAATGGTTGGGTATGCAAATAATCAGTATGATAAAGGTGAAAAATTTGAAGATTTAAATTATAATGACCTTTGGGATATAGGTGAACCTTTTAATGATAAATACAGATATTTTTTTCCAGCTATATGGGATTTATTAGATTTTATTCCAGGCNTATCTTATCCAATCTATGAATCAAAATATTTTAATCAGAATATAAATAAATTTGAAGTTGATTTTCGACTATTAGATAAATCATGTGAAAAAGAAGAAAATGGAAATTTTGTTATTATGCCATTATATCCATANCATCCGCATGAAGATTTAAAAGATGAGTTGGATGAAATTTTTGAAGATATNAATGATAATGGAATTTACGATATGGGTGAACCTTTTGTTGATCAAAATGAAGATGGACAATGGACACAAAATAATCCACCAACAAAACCAGACGGTTTTGGTGGTCGTCATTTACTTGGTACAGACAATACTGGAAGAGATGTGTTTGCAAGAGTAGTTGATGGATTTAAAGTTTCAATTACTTTTGCTGTTATTTGTACCTTTTTATCATACTCAATTGGAATTATCATTGGAGGTACTTTAGGTTATTATGGAAGCAGAGTAGACTTATTTGGTGTTAGAATTATGGAAATTTTTAGTGCACTACCCTTTTTATTTATTGTTATGATATTATCAGGTTTTATGCAGCCCAATTTATTTATTTTAGCTTCAATTCTAGTTTTTCTTTCTGGATGGATAGGGATATCTTATTANATAAGAGGTGAGTTTTACAGAGAAAAAGCAAAAGATTATGTATCTGCAGCTGTTTCAATGGGCGCATCAAATCAACGTGTCATGTTTAAACATATCCTACCTAATGCATTGACACCCATCATTACTTATGCTCCATTTGCTATCATTGGTTACATTGGAACNCTTAATATGTTAGATTTGTTGGGNTATGGACTTCAGCCACCTGCTGCNAGTTGGGGTGAGATTTTAAAACAAGCACTAGAAAATTTAGATAATTGGCATATGTTAATATTTCCTATTATTGCCATGACTATTACTTTATTTATGATTACGTTTATTGGAGAAGCTATTCGAGAAGCGTTTGACCCTAAAGTTTATTCGAGACTGAGATAATGAGTAAAAAGTTAATAGAAGTTAAAAATTTAAAAACATATTTTCATACAGAAGCTGGTACTGTAAAAGCAGTTAATAATGTTTCTTTTGATATTTATAAGGGTGAAGTTTTAGGAATAGTTGGAGAATCAGGTTCAGGAAAATCTGTTACATCTCTATCAATAAACAGACTCATTCCAAATCCACCNGGTGAAATTGTTAGTGGAAAAGTTATGTATAATAATCAAAATCTCCTTGATTTATCATATGATGAAATGCGTAATATTAGAGGAAAAGATATTGCAATGATTTTTCAAGAACCTATGACTTCATTAAATCCTGTTTTAAAAATAGGNGTTCAAATGAATGAGGTTTTAATTAAGCATGAAAATCTTTCAGAAGAAGAAGCAACTAAGCGTAGTATTGAAATGTTAGATGCAGTTGGAATTCCCAACCCTGAACAAAGAATCAATGAATATCCACATCAATTTTCAGGAGGAATGAGACAAAGAGTGATGATTGCAATGGCCCTACAATGTAATCCAAGTTTACTTATTGCTGATGAGCCAACTACAGCATTAGATGTAACTATTCAAGCTCAAATTTTAGATTTAATGATGGACTTAAAAGATAAAAGGAAAGAGGCTGCTATTTTATTGATTACTCATGATTTAGCAGTTGTTGCCGAAACTTGTGATAGAATAATTGTAATGTATGGTGGTGAAATTCAAGAAATTGCACCTGTTGAAGAACTNTTTAAAAATCCTTTGCACCCATATACAAAAGCACTGATGAAATCAATTCCTCATCTTGATACTAAGTCAGAAAGATTATACGCTTTAAGAGGAATGGTNCCCTCATTTATTAANATGGGTGATGAATGTAAGTTTTGTAATCGATTTGATCCTGATGAGTGTGCATGTAAGGGAACTAAAAAGAGTTATGAATTATTTGAAGCATCTCCAAATCACTTTGTTAGATGTAATAAGGAATTAATAGATGGCTGATCCAATTTTAAAAATAAAAAATTTAAATGTTGAATATCCATTATTTGGGGGNATTCTACAAAAAGAAGTGAGCTGTGTTCATGCCGTTAAAAATTTATCTATTGACATTCCTGAAGGAGAAACTGTTGGTATTGTTGGTGAATCAGGTTCAGGNAAATCAACCCTTGGTAAAGCAATTTTAAATGTTCTCAATCTNACTGCNCCNGATGTAAGAATTAGTGGTGAAGTNNTNCTTAATGAAAATGGAAAATATGTTGACATAATGTCNCTAANNAAAAAAGAATTAGTTNATTANAGNCCAAAAATGCAAATGATATTCCAAGATCCNTTTTCTTCNTTNAATCCAAGAATGATAGTAAAGGATATTATCCGCGAACCATTAGATATTCATACAGATTTATCTCAAAGCAGTAAGGATGATAAAGTAAGATGGTTGCTAGAAAAAGTAGGCTTATCAGGAGAGCAACAAATGAGATACCCGCATGAGTTTTCAGGTGGACAAAGACAAAGAATTGGAATTGCTAGAGCTTTGGCAACAGAACCAAAAATTATTATAGCAGATGAGCCTGTTTCAGCGCTTGATGTTTCTATTCAAGCACAAGTAATTAATTTAATGATGGATTTGCAAGAAGAATTCAAATTAACCATACTATTTATAGCTCACGATTTATCAGTTGTTAAGCACATTTCATCTCATATTGGTGTAATGTACTTGGGCAATTTAGTAGAGTCTGGAAACTCAGATACAATTTTTAAAGCTCCTCAACATGATTATACCAAAAAATTGTTGAAAGCCATTCCTATACCTGATCCAAGAAATAGGGATGAAAGAAAAAATAATCGCTTAAATAAAAAATAATCTTTCAACTATACCTATGATTTTTAACTCTGATGAATTAGCTAATATATTAGGCGTCAATGTGTCTACAGTCAAAAGATGGGCTGATTCTGGTAAAATTGACTGTGTAAAAACAAAAGGTGGTCATAGAAAATTTCATATTCAACATTTGCGTACTTTAATTAAATCAGATTCTAAACTCTCATCAAATATTAATCTAAGTTTTTTAATTCATAATGATAAGAAATTAATAACTGCTATTGAAACTAAAAATTTTAAAAAAATTATTTCATATACTTTGAAAAGTTTGATTAGTGATAACATTGATGATTTTAATTCCATAACAAGTTCATTAATTATAAAAGGGTTTTCATATAGTTTCATATTTGATAATATTCTTAATCCTGTTTTAATTAAAAT
>NZRW01000029.1 GCA_002701185.1 Fidelibacterota bacterium | reverse complement strand
TTTTTAAATAAAAATATTAACAATAATAACATTGAGTTATCTGATTCAATACATATAATTAAAGAACAATGGGTTAAGTATAAAGGTAATCAAATTGATTCACTAGTTTTTGGTTTAGGTAATTTAATTTCTAATTTTAATGATCTGAAATCTAAAAACATTAAACTATCAGTTGCAGTTAAGCCAGAGATATATGAAGCAAAATTAAGATGGAGTCAAAATTGGGATTATTGGGTTAATAATGACTTCATTGATTATGTAATATTGATGAATTATTATAATGATACAGAATCATTTAGTAATAATTTGTGGAATATTTATAAATATTTTTATAATTCAAAAAATTTAAATAAAATATTAGTAGGCGTGAATACAATTGAAAATAATTTAGGAAATTCAAGTCTTAGAGATGTAACAATTATAAGAGAGCAAGTAGAAAATATAAGAGACTTTTCATACCCTGGTGTGGTTATTTTTTCATCTGAATATTTTAAATTTAATCCTACATTATACTTAGAAATTTTTTCAGAAAAGGATAAAAATTAATAATGAAATATAAAGATATAAAAGCTCCAACTGGTAATAAACTTAATTGTAAAGGATGGCAGCAAGAGGCTGCATATAGAATGTTGCAAAATAATTTGGATCCATCAGTAGCAGAAAATAATAATGAGCTTATTGTTTATGGAGGTTTTGGCAAGGCAGCAAGAAATTGGGATTGTTATTATGAAATACTTGACACATTAAAAAGATTAGATAATGACGAAACTTTATTAATACAATCTGGTAAAGCTGTTGCAGTATTCAAAACTCACGAATATTCACCAAGAGTACTTATTTCAAATTCTATGCTTGTACCTAATTGGGCTAATTGGGACCATTTTAGAGAGCTAGATAAAAAAGGTTTGATGATGTATGGACAAATGACAGCAGGAAGCTGGATATACATTGGTACACAGGGAATTTTACAGGGAACTTATGAAACATTGGCTGAGCTAGCAAATCAACACTTTGGAGGTTCTTTAAAAGGTACTCTTACATTAACTGCTGGTCTTGGGGGTATGGGTGGTGCGCAACCTCTTGCAGTAACGATGAATGAGGGTGTAAATATTACAGTTGAGATTGATGAACATCATATTGACAGAAGGCTTGAAACAAAGTATCTAGATATTAAATGCAAAGATTTTGATGAAGCAATTAAAATTGCTCTTGATGCAAAGAATAACAACAAAGCTTTATCTATTGGTTTAATTGGAAATGCAGCCGAAATTTTTCCTAAATTCTTAGAAAGAGATATTATTCCAGAAGTAGTAACAGATCAAACTTCAGCTCATGATGAATTACATGGATATGTGCCTCATCAGTTAAGTTATAGCGANGCTGTTGAATTAAGAAAAAATAATCCAGANNAATATCTAAAGCATGCCTATGAATCTATGAGTCAACATTGTCAGGCAATGCTTGATTTTCAAAAAAGAGGTTCTATTGTTTTTGATTATGGTAACAACTTAAGAGGTCAAGCCAAAGATAATGGGAATATTGAAAATGCCTTTGATTATCCAGGTTTTGTTCCTGCTTATATAAGACCATTATTTTGTGAAGGAAAAGGNCCATTTAGGTGGGTTGCATTATCNGGTGATCCAGAAGATATATATAAAACTGATGCAAAAGCATTAGAGCTTTTTCCTGAAGATAAGTTATTGGCTAGATGGATAAAAATGGCNCAGAAAAAAGTTCAGTTTCAAGGATTACCTGCACGAATATGTTGGCTAGGNTACAGAGAAAGAAATATNTTTGGTGAAGCAATTAATGATATGGTCAAAAATGGAGAGCTCAAGGCTCCTATTGTNATTGGTAGAGATCATTTAGATTGTGGTTCAGTTGCCTCACCTAATAGAGAAACTGAGGCAATGAAAGATGGGTCTGATGCAGTAGCTGATTGGCCTGTTNTAAATGCTCTTNTAAGNACNGCNGGTGGNTCTAGTTGGACATCGCTTCACCATGGAGGTGGTGTTGGGCTTGGTTATTCTATTCATTCAGGAGTGGTNATAGTTGCTGATGGNAAGGACCACACTAAAGAAAGATTAAATAGAGTTTTAACTAANGATCCAGGTCTGGGAGTTGCTCGTCATGTTGATGCAGGTTACAGTAAAGCTATAAGTACAGCCAAGGAACGTAATCTTGATGTTCCAAGTATCAATGATTAAAATATCAAANATTAAATCAATTTTTACNTGGGATGTTAATCAAAACAAGCTTGTAAATTTTGATAATCATTTTATTTATCTTGATAAAGATAAAATATATAAAATCAGTTCTGANAATTTACCTTTTGATCAGGAAATAGATGCTGAAAATGCTATTATAACTCCAGGTTTTATAGATTGTCATACTCATCCTATTTTTAGTAGTAATAGAGCCATAGAATTTAATCTTAGATCATCTGGCGCAACCTATGCTGAAATTGCATCAAAAGGTGGAGGAATCAATAGCTCTGTATCGAGTTTAAGATTAGATGACGAAAATAATCTATATGAAACATGTTTAAATAGAATAGATCAATTTTTATTTAATGGAACTACAACCCTTGAAGCAAAATCAGGTTATGGTCTTACTTTAGATGATGAAATTAAGTCATTAAATGTAATCAAACGTATAAATCAAAATCATATTTTAGATTTAGTGCCAACATTTTTAGGAGCACATGCTATACCAAATGAATTTAAAGATGACAAAAACACTTATATTGATTTAATATGCAACGAAATGATTCCTAAGATATCAGAGCTTAAGTTAGCTGAATTTTGTGATGTATTCTGTGAGAATGGATACTTTAATTTTGAAGAGTCATCTAAGATATTAAAAACTGCACAGAAACACGGCTTTATACCTAGATTGCATGCAGATGAATTTGAGGATTCCAGAGGTCTTGAACTTGCTATTAAGCTTAATGCTATATCTGCTGATCATTTAATGGCAGCAAATCCAGAGATGTTTAATAAAATGGCAGAGTCTAATGTTATGGGAGTTATTCTTCCTGGAACCACTTTTTTTCTAGGTCAGAAAAATTATGTAGATGCTAGAAAAATGTTAGATGCTGGTTGTGAGGTGGCTTTAGCATCTGATTTTAACCCTGGTTCATGTACTATCAATTCTTTACCTCAAATTATGTTTCTTGCAATGTCGCATTGTAATATGACATTTGAAGAGGCTTTTAAAGCTGTAACTTATAATGCAGCCAAAGCTATAAATAGAAGTTCTAACATAGGTTTAATCAAAGAAAACTATAATGCTGATTTATTGTTTTGGGATATTGAAACTGTATATGAAATACCATATTGGTTTAATACTGAAAGATTGTTTAAGGTAGTAAAAAAAGGTCAGCTAATTGATTTGTAAAATGATATTGATTAATGTAATCACATCAAGTACATTGATAGTGTCATTTTGATCTATGTCACTACAAGTAGTACAGATTTCTTCAGTATTAAAAATACAATTATTAATAATAAAAATCACATCAAGTACATTTAGGTTACTATCTTGTGAGCAATCACCAAGTTCATAACTATAGAAAATAACTGCTCCTATATCTCTTATAGTATTATCTGGATCAGAGTCGCTTGGATCTCCAGAATCTATACATGGTGAATTATCACTGAGAGTAAAATCTAAATCATTTAGATTTTCAAAAAGTGGATTTTGATACATGATTCCAGTACCAGGTTCGGGCTCCCACGGAGTCCAAATGCTTCCTCAGCCAGGACAATTTTCTGCACAATCACCTTCAGGATTATCCCAGAAGTTAGAGTAGGTTGCATTAAGTATAGGTTCTTCAGAAATAATGCCTAGTCCATATCTATGATTGTCCACGAAGTTTGAATTTTTTAGGTTCACTTCACTATAATCCATGAGAACCAATCCAATATCATTGGAAACAAAATTACAGTTAGATACATTACCTGAGCTAGATCCAGTATAATTAAGACCAAAAGTCTCACCATCATATATAGTGCAATATTCTATATCTAAAGTAGCATTATAGTAATCATCTGCAAATACACTTATTCCTGCTCCACCATTTAGATTGATAGTAGATCCTTGACAATTAATATAAGTGTTACCTTCAAACATATATAGCCCACCATCATAAATCTGATTTGCCTCTAGAACAACGTATTTATCGTAACCATTACCAGGTCCGGCTTCATTATAAGCTTCTTGAAGAGTTATTGGTAACACTAAAGTGATAGTGATGATATATAATATTAAATTTTTCACAATTAAAAATAATTAAAATCATTTAAATAAAATAGTATTATTACATTTTGTAAAAAGTAAATATTTTAATCCAGACAATTAAAAATAATTAGATTTTTCTTCTATAGTAAACAAATGGAACTTTGGATTCATACCAGGTATTAAACTTTTTTATTATTTCTAACTGAGAAGATTTTTTAACATAATTTTCATTAATGTGACCTGATATGTATTGATAACCTCTTTTTTTTGCCCAACTTGAAAAGATTTTTTTAAGTGTTTTAGCAAATCCATGTTTACCTCTAAAGTCTGACTCAAAGATAAAAGCATAAGTATATAGCGTATTTTCTTTACCAAGGTTTTCNTCATATTGAACCCATGATTGATTTTTAAAGATTTCAAGAGGCACACCAATAATAAAGCCAATGATACGATTATGATATCTTGCTATAAAGGGTAAAGTTGATTCGTTGAAATATTTATCAATATTCTGTTCATTAAGCATGGAGTTTCTTCCATAGATTTTTTCTAAATCCTTAGATATATTAAAGATTTCAAATTGAGATTCTTTTGAAAGCTTTTCAACTAATTCAATTTTAAATTTATCATTTGATGAGGCAATTATTTTTGTTTTTTCCAATGAACACTTAATTTTTTGAGTTTAAAATAGATGATAAATTTATAAAAAAATAAATCATTTTAAATCACTTTTCTTAAAATAGAATTAAAAATATTTTTATATTATATGTATGAAATACAGCTATTATCAAAGATTGAAGAATATGTGTGATGCTAAAAATAGTTATTTATGTATTGGTCTAGACTTTGATTTAGATAAAATGAAAAATAAAAATGTCAAAAATTTAGTATCATTAGAATCATTTATTAAAGATGTTATTGATAGTACATATGATCTTTGCGCTGCGTACAAACCAAACTTTGCATTTTTTGAAAAATATGGTCCTTCAGGTATGAAGTTACTTGAAAGTGTTGTTGAACATATTGATTATAGATCTATTACAATTGCTGATGCTAAAAGAGGTGATATTGGAAATACATCTGCATGCTATGCACAGTCTATATTTGAACATTATAATTTTGATGCTATAACAATTGCTCCCTATATGGGTACAGATTCTATAATGCCATTTATTGAAAATTCTGAAAATGGTGCCTATCTTTTATGTTTAACCTCAAACCCTAGTGCTCTCGATTTCCAATACAATGAGTCAAATGGATTGACTCTTTACGAAAATGTTGCAAAGTTAGCCTCTAAACTTAATAATGATAATTTAGGTTTAGTGGTAGGNGCTACAAAAAATGAGCAAATGCAACAAATTAGAGATGTTGCCCCTAAACTTAATTGGCTAATTCCTGGAATTGGAAAACAAGGAGGAGATTTAGAGTCATCTGTAAGGATTTCCAATTCTGGTCAGGGCTCAGGATTAATTAATGTATCAAGATCAATCATTTATGCAAAAAATCAAGACTTAGATGATATTCGTGAATCAACAATTGAATATAATAAAAATATAAATAAATTTATAAATTAATATGAATACTATTTTAGACACATTAAAAACTACAGGTGCAATTTTAGAAGGACATTTTCTTCTTACCTCTGGACTACACAGCAATAAATATATTGAAAAATTTAGATTAATAGAAAATCCAAAGTCGCTTGATCTTGTCTGTAATGAGATGGCTAAGTTATTTTCTAACGAAGATATTAATTTAGTTTTAGGGGCNGCTGTTGGAGGTATTCTTATTTCTGGAGGAGTAGGTAGAGAATTAAATTTGAAACATATCTTCACTGAACGAGTAAATGGTATAATGGAACTTAGAAGAGGTTTTACTATTGATGAAAGCTCTAAGGTATTGATTGTTGAAGATATAGTGACCACGGGTGGTTCAATATTTGAGTTGATTGATATTGTGAATGATAATAACGGTCAAGTTATGGGTATAACAAGTATTCTTGATAGAAATCAAGAACCTGTTGATTTTGGTCATACATACAAGCCTTTAGTTCAATATCCAGTTGATAGTTATCCAGCTGAACAAGTACCAGATTGGTTAAATGAGATTCCAATTACCAAACCAGGAAGGTCAGGAAAAAAATGAAAAAAATTTTAAATTTATTATTAATTGTTATTTTTTCTAGCTACATCAGTGCTGATGATCAATCAAAGAAAGATTTGCCTCCAAGATTNGATTTTAGCAAAGGCATAAATTTAAAAACTGTAATTCCTAAATCAATGAATGATCCGCTGTATAGTCCTGTACCTGAGTACATGCTTGATCAAATAAAGGAAAATGCTAAAAATTTTGTACCAGAACCAGTTTCAGATAATGATATTATTATTTTTGAAACAACGTTAGGTACGTTTGAGGCTATTTTTTATAATGATGTAGCTCCTAACCATTGTTTAAATTTTAAAAAGCTTGCCAATAGTGGTTTTTATGATGGTACAAGATTTCATAGAGTGATACCTAATTTCATGATTCAAGGAGGAGATATCCTGTCAAGAGATGGAAATAGTTCCAATGATGGAACAGGAAATCCTGGATGGACTGTTGATGCTGAGTTTAATGATATCAAGCATACTCGAGGAGTATTATCAATGGCAAGATCTTCTAATCCAAATTCTGCGGGCAGTCAATTTTTTATCTGTGTATCAGATCAGCCTCACCTAGATGGTAAATATACAGCCTTTGGTAAAGTAACAGAAAAAATAGGTATTATTGATCATATCGTAAATACTCCAACAGAAAAAAAATATACTATTGACTCTGGTCAAGATTCTATTCCAGATAATGAAAATAAAGATAATTGGATTCGTTTAGTACACCCTAGAACAAAAAAATCAATGTTTTATAAAATACCAGCCAATAGAGAAAAAACTGAATATTATAGAGAAATGATTAATAAATTACGCAGTGATAATCCAGTGGTTCCGGTTATTATTAAAACAGTACGAGTAGTAGATAAGGATAAATTATAATGTTAGTATCAAGATTATTATCGTTCATTTTTATTTCACTTATTTTTTGTTCAGGTGAAATAACTATTTCTAGAACTTATGCAGTAAATACGGATATAAGTAAATCTATTTCAAATGATAATAGTAAAATTTTTCTCGAAGGTGGCATAAGTTTTCAGGCTTGCGATTCAAGTGCTTGCATACCTGTCTACCAGGAATTATCACATACAATAAATGAAGATAATAAAATATTTATTTCTGAGAATTTATCCCCTATAGAAAATGATAATCCTTTTGTTCCTGATTGGGGGTCTTTAGAGGTAAGTGGTTTTGGTGAAATAGATGATGATAAAATTAATTATGCAGTAAAATTTAACATAAAACCTGGTTATCATATTTTTACAACTGATACATTATTATCACCCTTAGGTACTGGAAATACTGACTTCTTTTGGGAAGATAATGATTTTTTAGTTGCTGAGCTTACTTATCAAGAGCCTACGCCTTATGTTAAATACAATAAAGTTTTTGGTCAAAATATTGGTTATCATGATGGTAATGTTCATGAGCAAATTGATTATTCAAATCAATCTGAATCTAAAGAAGGTTCTAGTACCTTGTTAAGCTTTTTTATTGGAGCATTTATTGCTGGATTAGCAGCAATATTTACTCCTTGTGTATTTCCAATGATTCCACTAACAGTTTCATTTTTNGCTAATAAAAATGGCGATAAAGAATCTTTTTATGGACCATTGACCTATGGCTTATCAATTATCTTAATTTTTATTATTTTAGGATTAGGTTTTTCATTCTTATTAGGAGCCTCAGCATTAAATGCATTAGCAACAAGTGCTACTGCTAATTTAGTATTTTTCTTTATATTTTTTATTTTTGCATTATCTTTCTTTGGTGCTTTTGAAATTACGCTTCCAAATTCTTTTTTAAATAATATCAATAAAAAGGCAGATCAGGGTGGAATTATTGGCATATTCTTTATGGCATTTACNTTGGTATTGATAAGTTTTTCATGTACAGCTCCAATCGTTGGAAGTGTACTTATTTTATCATCTGATGGAGAGTTTTTAAAACCAATTATTGGCATGCTTGGTTTTTCTCTTTCTTTTGCAATGGTTTTTACTTTAACAGCAATGTTTCCTAAATCTCTAGATAATTTACCAAAGGGTTTTAATTTAAATTCAATAAAGGTTTTTCTTGGTTTTGTAGAGCTTGCATTTAGCTTGAAATTTTTAAGTAAAGCTGATTTAACTAATCAATGGGGGCTGTTAAATCGTGAAATTTACTTATCAATTTGGATTGTAATATTTTTATTACTTGGATTTTATTTACTTGGAAAAATAAAGTTATATCATGACAATGATGATGACAAGATTGGTGTCTTAAGATTATTTTTAGCTATTGCTTCTTTTTCTTTTGTGGTTGCTATATTCCCAGGCATGTTTGGNGCTCCATTATCATGGTTAAGTGGNTATTTACCTCCACCAAGTACTCAGGANTTTGATATAACTGAAAGATTTGATCAAATAGAATCTCATAGTGTTTATAAGGATTTTCCTAGTGAAGTCAAGTACCAAAACCTCAAGAATTTTAAAATGCCTTTAGGACTTAAAGGTTTCTTTGACTATGAAGAAGCTCTTGAATATTCAAAGAAAGTCAACAAACCTTTATTTCTCGACTTTACAGGTTTTGCTTGTGAAAATTGTAGATTAATGGAACATAATGTATGGGCTAAACCTCACATACTAGAGATGCTAAAAAAAGATTATATTATTGTTTCATTATTTGTTGATAGTAAATATGAGTTAGATCAAGAAGATTGGCTTACTGATAAAGGAAAGACTATTAAACAGCTTGGTTTAAAAAACCTTCACTTGCAAACAGAAAAGTTTAATAACGCAGCTCAGCCTCTATATGTGGTTATTGATAACCAAGAAAATATTATTTCTGAACCTATTGGATATTGTAGTGAAGAAGATTTTTATGAATTCTTAGTTAAGGGAACAAAGTAAATGAAATTTATAGTTTTTATAATTTGTATATTTTCAGCTATTTTACCAAATAATACGCCTTATACAAGCGAAAATGATTCATTTCAAAATGAGCCTGAATATATTCCTATATATGATTTTTCATTAAATATGCTTAATGACACTACAAATTCACAAATAAAACTTAGTGATTTTAAAGGTAGCGTTGTGTTACTTAATTTTTGGGCTACTTGGTGTGGTCCATGTATTGTTGAGATTCCAGAGTTTAATAACCTTTATAAAAAATACAAAGACAAGGGTTTTGAAATTTTGGGAGTAAGTGTCAGTGATACAAAAAAACAGCTTGAAAAATTTCAAACTAAGTTTGATGTAGATTATAAAATATTATACTCATCTCCTGAAATTATGAATGAAGTTAATATGAATTATGGTGTTAACTCAGTCCCCCTAAGCTATTTAATTAATAGAGATAGTTATGTTGTTAGAGGTTATCCTAGTGCAATAATTGGTGAATATTGGACAAATGCTTTAACGACTGATATTGAAAAATTCTTAGAGACCTCATCAGAAAAATCTTATTAGTAAAGGAAAATATAATTAAAAAATATTATATATACTTTTGTGCTATAATTTTTTTTAGTTTAACATTTTCATTAACAAACATAAAAATTAAATCTCCTAGAAGTAAGGCTAAGTTAAAAATTGGTTCTATTCATACAATTAAATGGAAACCATACAATAAATCTAATAGTCAAGACAAAGTAAAAATTTTCGTTTCATCAGATAGTGGTATAAAATGGGATCTAATTGCAATTACTGAAAATGATGGTCAATATAATTGGGAAGTATCCTCAATAAAATCTGAAAAATGTTTAATTAAAATTGAAAATTTTGATGGTTCATCAAGAGGTGTTTCAAAAAAACCTTTTTCTATTGATGGCCCATTTATAGATATAACCTACCCTACCGAAAATATTGTTTTTGGTGCAGGACAAAAAGCTAAAATAACTTGGAAATCCAATAAAATAGGCAATGAATTAATAAATATTTATTTTTCTTTAAATGATGGATATACTTGGACTAGCTTATCAGAGAGAATGGTGGATACAGGCTTGTTTATCTGGGATGTTCCACATTTAGATAATGTATACACAAATTGCTTAATTAAAATTATCACAAATTCTGGAAAAGCTAAACAAATATCTGAAAAATTCACAATTGTAAATGAAAGTAATAAAATACAAATCACTACACCAAACGGTGGAGATCTTGTTGAAGCAGGTTCTCGATATAAAATTAAATGGGATACAAAAGGGTTAAAATCAGAATTATTTAAAATAATGTTCTCAATTAATGATGGTGCTACATGGGAACGAGTTGAGTCTAGAATTTTAAATACTAATGAATATTTATGGAAGGTTCCAGATATAGAGTCTGATAAATGTAAAATTAAAATTTCAGCGGTTGAAAATGAAAAAATATATGATATTTCAGAACAAGTATTTACAATATCAAAGCTATCAAAATTAAAAATTTCTAATCCAACAAATAATCAAAAATATTATGCGGAAGAAAATATGATCATTAATTGGAATGTAATTAATGTTAGAGGAAAAAAAGTAAATATTTACAATTCTAGAGATGGGGGATTATCATGGAATGTTATAGGACGATCGATTCCAAATTCTGGACAATTCATTTGGAATATGCCACCATTTGATACAACATCATATTTTTCAAAAGTTAAAGTTGAACTCTCTACTAACACAAGAATTAGTGATATTAATCAAGGAGATTTCATTCTATATGGTAAGCCAGAATTGAAAATGAATTCACCAGAAAAGAAAAATTTAATTGTAGAAGATAAGTCTACATATAAAATCATATGGGATTCAAAAAATATCAGAGAAAATAGAATCAACTTATACTATTCTGATAATAATGGTAAAAAATGGAAACCAATAGCAAAAGATATATCAAATAAGGGTTATTATAATTGGGTTATTCCTAACCTAAAAACGATGGATTGTATTTTTAAGGTTGAAAGCTCTGTTCAACCTGAAGTTAGTTCAATTTCTAAATATAGTATTAAAATTACAGAAAAAGCCCTAATTATTATTGAAAATAACTTAAATGCTATGAGTTTTACTGCTTTAGATTCATTAGAATTAAATTGGCAAAGTTATAATCTTAAATATAAGTATTTAGATTTNTTGCTATCNATAGATAATGGTGAAAATTGGATTACAATTAAATCTAATTTTGTTGATTCTAATAAGATTAATATTACTTTCCCTTTCATAAGTAAATCATCCACAAAATGTAAAATTAAATTAGTAGAATCAAGTGAAGATGANCATTATGATATTTCACAGGGTNCATTTACTATTATACGACCTAAAGGAACTTTAAATATTCTACCAAACGTTAAAAATACATATCAATATTATGATCAGAAAAAAATTGTTTGGGATAGTGAATATCTTGATGATAAATCAGGTCAGCTATCATATTCATTAGATGATGGAAAAAGCTGGATAAATATAGAGAAGATAAATCTTATAGTTGGAAATTATATATGGGATATTCCAAATCTTGAGCAAAGATCAGATCAATGTAGGTTTAAAATTGATGTGATTGATGCTAACTTGAATTATATAAATAATATTAAAAAGTTTTCCATTGAAGCTGCACCATTATTAAGTATAAATAATAATATTAATGATACTGTTAAAACTAATATGCCATTTATGATTAATACTTCTATTAAAAATGTTGATGAAAAATCTTATAATTTGTATTATTCACTATCAAATGGTATTAGCTGGACTCTAATACAAAACAAAGTAAAAGATAGTGATTTTTCATGGATTGTGCCTTCTATTAAAGGATTTAAAAATATTTTGCTTAAAGCCGAATTAATTGCTGATAAAGAAATTACTGATATAAAAAAATATAGAATTCAAGAACAAAGTATTAATTTAACTTTATTAAAGCCAAATGGAGATGAAAAATTCAAAGTTGGTGAAGAGATAGATATAGTGTGGAGCATAAAAAAAATATATGACAAAACAATTGATATTTTCTATTCTATTGATGGAGGAAATAGTTGGATAATCATTGAAAAATCAGCTCCCAATTCAGGTAAATATAAATGGTTGATAAGTGATAATATTAATACTAGTTCAACTTGTAAGATTAAAGTGCAAAGTAATATTAATCAGGATATTTTTGATGTAAGTGATGGTATGTTTTTAATTGATGGTGTAGTTAAATCATTTAATATTATTACACCAAATGGAGGTGATTTAATTTATGCAGGTACATCAACATTTATTTATTGGGAAAGTATCAAAAATCAAATCAATAATGTTGATTTATATTATTCTGTTAACAATGGTAAGGATTGGATTTTAATACAAAATAATGTTGAAAATAATGGTGTTTATAACTGGGTCATTCCTCCATCAATAAAGTATAGTGGCCAATGTTTAGTAAGAATTATTTCATCAAAAAATCCTAAACACTCTGGAATGTCAGACAATACTTTTACAATCAAAACAAATTAATTATGAAGAAAAATTTTAGTGATAATTCGCATATAATTTTTGGTTTAAACAATTCTAAAGAAATTTTTAAATCAGGAAAAATAAAGCTGCAATCCATTTATTTATTAAAAGATGGTTTGGCCATTAAAAATAAGTTAATCAAAAGCTATACAGAGAAATACAGAAAAATTTGTAGAATTTATGATAAAAATACATTCAATAAAATGTTTCCTTCTATGAGAACTCAAGGTATTGTTGTTAAATTTAATTTTAAATTAATTAATCATCTTCCAAAATTTAAAAATGAAAATATGTGTTTACTTNTTCCTGAATCAATAGAAGATCCTCAGAATTTAGGTCAAATTATAAGAACATCAGAATGTGCAGGTATTGATGGTATGCTTATTCCTAAAAATAGAAATGTTGGTTTAACCAATACGGTTTTACAGGTTAGCCAGGGTGCTTTTTTAAGTCTACCCCTTTATAGTATTGGAAATGTCAATCAAACTTTAAATACCCTTAAGAAAGAAGGTTTTTGGGTTATTGGTGTTGAAAATGGTGTTGATGCAGTGAACTGGTTTGATATTGATTATTCTGGAAAAATTGTTATTGTTTTTGGAAGTGAAGGCAAGGGCATTAGGGAGAAAACATTAAAAAATTGCGACTCAATAGCAACTATTCCAATGCTTGGGTCAATAAATTCGCTAAACGTATCTGCTACAGTTAGCGCAATTTTATTTGAAAGAAATCGACAGATTCAAAACAAGCAGTAAGTATTTTTAGTAATTAATAATTAAATTTTCATATTCATTAAAAAAATGCTATAAGGCAACTATTTGTTTGTGTATGATTTTTTCGAATAAAATTATATTACAATCTTTTACAAAATAGGATAATTAATAATTTAATTATTAAGTAAATAGCTTTATATTTGTCAGATACAATAGTACTTAATAAATAACGTTGGGAGTTTTTATATGTTTAGCAAATTTAAAATGTTCAAAAACAAAGCTACACAAGGTTTCACTTTAGTTGAAATATTAGTTGTTTTAGTTATAGTAGCAATATTGGCTGGTCTAGCTTTTGTTTCTTATAGAGGTTATGTTGATAAAGGTTATGGAAGTGAAGCTCAATTATTATTAAAAGAAGTTGCTGGAGCTTCTGAGATGTATGAAGCAATGCATGGTGGTCAACAAACAACATTAGATGAATTAGAATCTAAAGCTTTTATTGATGTTAGTGATGCACAGAAACGTAAATGGAAAGTTGAAATTTCTGGAGATATGTTTATTGCAACAAGCTCAGATGAGATGGATGGTGGAGCTGGAAAAGAAGTAAGNTTTGATAGATTAACAGGTGAATTCTCAGGATATGGTTTTGAGGCTTCTGAATAATGTCTGCAAGCATAAATGATTTACTAAAATATGCTATTGAAGCTAAAGCATCTGATTTACATTTAAGTACAGGTTCAATTCCAATGGTAAGAATTGATGGGGTGATGCAAACTTTGCAACTNCCTGTAATGACTAAAGATGAAATGGTNAAGATTAGCAACGAAATTCTAAATGACAATCAAAGTAAAATTTTATCNGATAATTTAGAAATTGATTTTTCTTATGAACTTGAAAGCTTTGGAAGATTTAGGGTTAACTTTTTTAATCAAATAAATGGGATGTCAGCCGCTTTTAGAATTATACCTTCTTCAATTTTATCTTCTGAAGAATTATCAATTCCACCAATAATAAATCAGTTAGCTTTTTTGGATAAAGGTTTAGTTTTATTAACTGGTCCAACAGGTAGTGGTAAATCTACAACTTTAGCAGCTATGATAAATCATATCAATGAAAATAAGAATAAACATATTATTACTGTTGAAGATCCTGTAGAATATTATCATAGCTCAATTAAATCATTGATTAACCAAAGAGAATTAGGTCATTCAACTCATTCTTTCTCTAATGCATTAAAATCTGCGTTAAGAGAAGATCCTGATGTAATACTAGTGGGTGAAATGAGAGATTTAGAAACTATTCAGTTAGCTTTGACTGCAGCTGAGACTGGGCATCTAGTTTTATCTACTCTTCATACATCAAATGCAGTTAAAACTATAGATAGAATAATTGATGTTTTTCCTGCAGGACAAAAAGATCAAATTAGATCGATGTTATCAGAAAGCCTGGAAGCGGTTATAGCTCAAAAGTTATTGCCAAACAAGTCTGGCAAAGGAAGAGTTCCAGCTTCTGAAATATTAGTTGCTAACTCAGCAGTAAGAAATTTAATTAGAGAAGATAAAATTTATCAAATACCTTCNATTATTCAATCTGGAGCACAAGAGGGTATGCAGTCTTTAGATCAAGATTTGCAAAGATTAGTCTCTCAAGGAATTATTGATAAAGATGATGCTAAGTATGTAGCAGATAATCCAGAGATTTTTGAAAAAGCAATTTTTTAGTAATGAAAAAATTTGAGACAGGTTTTACTTTAGTTGAAGTAGTTATTGCTGCTTTAATTATAGTTGTTATTACAGGTTCAATTATGTACGGTGTGATAACTACTGACAACTCATTAAGAAATGTTGAATTACGACATAGAGCTTTTAATACTTTAGCTAATAAAATGGAAGAATTTAAAGCTCAGGTTGCACTAAATAGAATACAGACATCTAGTGACAGAGATAGAAGAGTTTGTATTGAGTATAAAACAATTAGAGATATGGTTAATCAAACTGGTGCTGGGACTGGTTGCAGAACAATAGGTTATCTTTCTCATAATATTAGAAGCAGACAAACTGAAAGTAATCAAGCTAGGATTTTTGATATTGAAGGTAAGTTAAAATATAAAATGATGTCAAGATTTGGTAAGGCAGGNAAAGATACTGTTATAGCATTGAATGTAAGTCAATTAGTTTTTAATTAATTATATGAAAAAATTAAGCAAAGGTTTCACTATTGTTGAGTTGATGATATCAATAATGATAGCTTCAGTTGTTGTAGGTGGCTTGGTTTATGTTGTTGGAGAATCAAATTTTTATTTAAGAAAGCAAATGTATAGAGAAAATGTAAAAAAATATGCTGATAATGTTTTAAATGATATATTTTTATCAGCTATTAATGCTAATGATGTTAATATTGACAATGATGGGCAAATAATTTGTGGATTTAAAACTTCAGATGGTTCATCTGATTCATTAAAGGTATATGATTATAGAATCAATCAAGGAATATTAGTTGATGGTAGACCTATTGAATATGCTTTTTTTCACAATAAGGATAAAAATAAGAATTATTATATGCAGGTAACAAAATTTAAAGCCAAAACAGCTTTTGATGGNATAGGGGTAGATTCAGAATTAAGAGATGCAGTAATTGATGTTTTTTTAGGTATTCAATTAAATTATAATAGAGGTGGAAGTAAAGTCACTGAAAGTTTTCCATTTCAAAAAACAATTTTTACAAGAAAGGCAGCTGTTTACAGCGATAATAACTAATAATGCAGCATGAGAAGCATAAATTAAGCAAAGGTGGAATTTTAGCGTTCACTCTATTAATAGGTTTGACAGGTGTCTCGTTTGTTCTAGGATTTTATGGATGGGCCATGAATAGAAACTATTACAATAATAGAAGAATAGCTAAAATAAAAGCATTTTATAATGCTGAAACTGGCATGGCTAGGAAAGCATATGAATATTTGTGGAAAGTTGATTTTGTAGAAGGTTATGAAGGTTTAGATGGCGAAACTATTGATAGAAATATGGGTTATTACTTGCAGCCAGAGTTTTCTTTTGANAGAGCAGGNAATAGGATTGCTGAAGTTTATGGAATTCATGAAGTAAGAACTAGATCAGGCGAAATGTATCCTTGTTCNGTACTCGTTGCAATGCCAGCAAAACCTCAAACTCTTGGAATTTATATGTATTTAACAGATTCAGAAGAAGCTGGTGGAGCACCATTTACATTTGATGGGCCAGGTGATAGAAGAGAAGTAAATTTTGGAAGTAACGATATTTTAGATGGAATCGTACAAAGTAATGGACAGCTAGTTGTTAGTGATTATGGATGTCCAGACTTTGAAGATGCTACTGTTCATTTAACGAATAGTACACCTATTGATTTAGGGGGATGTTCATCCTATCAAGAAATGTTTGGTGGTTGGGGNTCTGATGTTGACACCTTATCAAAACCACCAGTAAGATTACCNCCTGCTGGGTATCAAACATTAAAAAATGTGGCAACACATGTTATTGAGGCTGATAGAAAAATTTTTAATAATCCTCCAAACAAAGATACCCTTATAATGACAGATATTGAATTTTTGGATAATGGAGAATACAAAGTCAAACAGTGGTGGTATTTGATGCCACCTCATTTAAAACCATGCCTTGACCCAGATGATGCAACGTTTCCTTTTGCAGATGATTTATATTTAAGAGATCAAGGAGAATATGTTGGCCAATGTGACCATGAAGATCATTCTGCAGATTTAAGATCGTGTCCTCAGTATACTGACTTTTTAGCATCATATCATGGTAAGTATGCCGAAGAATTTTCAATGTATCGAGATCAATTTCTAAATTCAACAATATCTGGACCTGCTGGCTTGCATCACTTTGATATGGATCGAACATATTTTGATGAAGATGGTTTATGTAGCTGTACAACTCCACCATGTGAAATTAATACAGAAATTTTAAACCAAACATTTCCTGGAGGAAATAATAAAGTAATTTACGTAAAGGGTGGACCTGTAAGAGTTCATGGAGTTTATTCTGGTAGATATACTGTGGTTACTGATGAATTTACAGAATACAGAAGACATGCATGGACTGGCCCTAATATACCCGTTGATACAATTTGGAATAACATATGGATAACTGGTGATTTAATAAATAAAGATGCGATGGGGTACCCTTCTGGAGCACCTGTTTATGTACAAAATGGTAACATGTCTGAATGGCAACCTGGAGATGGTTGTGAGGGTGGATCTGAAAATATCATGGGTTTAGTTTCTGGGGCAAATATTTATATTGCGAATACTTTTGATAATGGTCGCGCAAATAGAGGTGCACTAGGAGATGTGGTTATAAACGCAGGATTAGTAGCATTAAATGAATCTTTTACAATACAATATTGGCAGAACACTACAAGTAGTATTACATCATTTGTTTATCCTCTTGGAACTCAAACTGCTCATGATCCGCCATGGGGTGATGGTAGAGGGCTTAATTTTGGAAGTACAGGTGATAATGATTTGAGAGGGTATGTTTATCTNTGGGGTGGTGTTGTTCAAAAATATAGAGGATATATGAAGAGAAATCCTACAAGTCCATATAGTAATGCATCAATTGGAATGGACAAAAGCTATCATTATGATGCGAATTTAGATTGTAATCCTCCACCATTTTATCCAGCTATTGAGTTTGATGATGGTAGTGGAGAGCTTGATATTAAAATTGTAGGATATAATAGTACTTTTTAAAATAAATTGAATGAGAACTAAATGAATATAGGAATTGATTTTGGGCACTATTCTATTAAAATAGTTGCTTTAGATAATAATAAAATTCATACTTGTGGCGAAAAAAGAATAGCTGAAGATATGAAAGTGTTTGATATTGATAAACTAGAAGCATCTCACTGGGTATCAGCATTCAACTCTTTATGTGAAGAGTTGAATTTGAAAATTAAAAAAACAGATACCATTGTATCCTCAATTGCAGGTTCTAAAGTAAGTATCAAACCAATGACTACCCTAGAAATGGAAGAATCTGAATTAGTTGATATTTTAAACTTTGAAGCAAAAAAACATATACCTCTTGATGGAAGTGATCCAGTTGTAGATTATCATATACTAGGTCAAAATCCAAAAGAGATAGATAAAATCGATATAATTTTAGTAGCAACTACACAGAAAATTATTAAAGCACACAATGCTATAATTAAAGCATGTGGTTTAAAAAATCCAATTTTTGATGCAGATCCGTTAGCTCTACTTAATTGTTATAAATTTAATTATGATTCACTGGAAAATAATGTTGATGTTATGCTTAATATAGGTTTACAAAATACAACAATAATGGTCTATGGTGAAAATCAAGAAATTTTTACAAGAGAAATAGCTATCGCAGGTCATCACATAACTTCAGATATTATGAAGCTTAAAAATTTAGATTATCATTCATCTGAAGATTTAAAGATAAGTGAAGGTATAGACTGTTTTAACTCATCAGACAATCAAGTTGAGGAATCGTCTATTCAAGTTTCACAAAGAAATATACTTTCAGAGTTATCTGATGAAATAAGAAAGACATTAAGATATTATATGAAATCAAAAGTAGGTGTATCGTACAATAAATTTTACATTTCAGGTGGAACAGCATCAATGAAAGGCTTAAGCGACTTTTTAAATACTAGTTTAAATGTAGATTTTGTAACTTTAGACCCATTTTATAAAAATGAATCAAATCAAGATATATCTAATCCATCAAAATATGCTATTTCTTTTGGATTAGCTTTGAGAAATTTAGAAAAAGAGTAATATGAATAATAAATTGATACAAATAAACCTTAATCAAACTGTAAGCCGGTTTGAGTTAGCTGAAATTAAAAAAGAAAAAAATCGNTGGATTATATTTAGNGCATTTTCNNNTATTTTTATNNTNATNTTGGTATTTAATTTTTTCATTCTTAATCAATATAATAGCTTAATATCATCAAGACTTGCTGATGCTGAAAGATTAATTAATGATTCAAATTCAATCCGTCAAAATTATGAAAATTATAATAAAGGTACAGGAAATTCTGATTTATCTATTAGTCAAGCAGATATAGATAGACTATATGAAGTTGAATCTAACCAAAGGATTACGCTTGCTAAAAAGTTAGAATTATTAGCTTACGATATTCCTGAGAGCATGTCATTGTTAGATTTTGAATATAATTTTGCCAAAAAAGAAGCAATCATCACGTTAGTTTCCGAGGTTGATTTATATACTGAAAATAAAGAAACTTTGATTGAAAATATTACTAAAAATTTTATGAACGATGGTGACTTTAATTCTTATGATATTAGACCTGAAAAAGATAACCATAAACAACAAGATTACTATAAAGTTATTCTTACATTAACAAATAAGAAATAAAATGGATTTATTATGAACAGAAATATATTTTTCATATCNNCACTNTTAATATTTTTNATTTNCTCNTANGCANTTAATAATTNNNTTANNATTATTNATATTGNCGAACCAAAAAATGNTNNATCAGTATANATGANTNATAAAAAANNAAAAATAAGAAAAGTAAAAGTTTATCATAAGAAAGCAAAAGATAATTATATTTTTTCAAAGATNATGGCAAATGATAAGCAGTCNTTAATTGATGCTGTAATAACTAATCATCCTAAATTTTGGGAAGCAAACTCTGAAGTTGGTATATATGAAGGGTTTGATTCTAAATTTGATGGACTAGTTCAAGGCATAATTAAAAATGAAGATTTAGATATTGATTANAGAGGAAGTAAAAAGAGTGGTAATATTCAAAGATTTGCTAATAANATTAATAAGCAGCTGTATCAATTATGGTTAAGATGNGAATATGACAATCTTGTAAAATTTATTTCAACACTTGANAAAGATAATCGTATTTATAATATTGAAGAACTTAAAATTAAAAACCCAATACAAAAAAACTCACCAGGTGTTGAAGTTAGTATGAAAGTTTTTGAAATTAATATAGGTAATTAGTTATGAATTTAAGGCAACAGTTTTTTTGGAAATTATTGATTGGTTTATCTACTTTTATCATTCTTGTATCNTTGTACAATTCCTATTCAAAATATTCTGAGTTAGCTGAATATAAAAAAGAATATAAAAGAGAATCTGAGGTTAAAGATAATAAGAAGATGGAAAGAAAAACTGATTTTATATCNAGNAAGCAAAATGATAGAATTAAATACAACCCAGATCTTGTAAGTATTGTTGAAAAAACTATCACAGGTCATACTAGGGCAGGAATTAAAACAGATTCAAAAACGGACTGGGAATCTAATGACCCAATTTTTAGAGGCGTTACAAATAATAGGGCGATGATTGATTATAGAACTTCGAANGGTAGTTTCTATAAAAAAGGTCAGACNATAGATGGTACAGATATGATCATCGAGTCTTTTTCTAGAGATTCTGTAGTTATTAAATACCCTACAGGATTAAGAGTTTTTTACGTTGAGAGCTATCAAGAATTTAAAAAATAATAAAATATGGAAAATAAAATGCATACAATAACATATAAAATATTAACNATAACATTTCTTCTATTAACTAATTTGTTGGGGCAAGAAGTAAATGAAAATTTAGTAACTATACATGCAGAAGACGCTAATTTATCTACAATTCTTTCAATAATTGCAGAAGATAGTGATTANAANATAGTTACAGGTCCAACAGTAGCACAGGACAAAAAATTGACGATTCACTTAGATGATACACCAATTTTAGAGGCTCTTGATNTAATTATAAGAGCATCTGGTTTAAGTTATGAAGTTAAAGGAAATTCAATTTTAGTAGCTGAAGCAAGCAAACTTAATGAAGAGATTGGATTAATGACTTATGTGATTGAATTAAAGTATGCTAATGCTACAGATGTAAAGGATTTATTAAAAAATATAACTCAAAACGTAACGATTGATAAATCAAGCAATAAATTACTTATCAAAGCAAGTCCTAAAAAAATTGCTGAAATAGAAGATGTNATAGAATCAATTGATACACCTGCTATACAAATNATGTTAGAAGCTAGACTAATAGAAATTTCATCTGCTGATGAAGAAAAATTAGGTATTGATTGGTCTAAACTAGCTCAATTATCAACCGTTATTGCTGAAAANGCATCTCCAATTAAAGTTGAAGGNGGAGGNATGACAGGCTCATTAGTGCCAGGTATGAGNTATACGATCAGTGATGCAGGAGAAATTATTGAGGCTTTTGAACCNCAAACAACTGGACAGCTACCAGGTCAAATGTATTTTCAAAGAATGGANGGTAATAACAGTTTAGGTTTTAGTAGACAAATGACAGCTTTTGATGTCACGCTTGATATGTTGATTAAAAATAATGAGGCAACTGTTTTAGCAAATTCTAAAGTTGTAACAATAAATGGTCATGAAGCAAGTATTTCTATGGTAGATGTAGTACCGTATATTTTGTCTAGTGGTGGAGTCGGNGGTCAAGTTCAGGTGGCAAGAGAAGAAATTGGTATCAAACTNGATATATTACCAACTGTAAATCAAGATGGCTTTATAACAACTGAGATAACACCAGAGGTNAGTTCAATTTATGATTTTATTGGTCCAGACCAAAATATACCATGGGTTAAAAAAAGAGTCTCTAATACAACAATCAGGGTACAAAATGATGAGTCTATAATTATAGCTGGGTTGTTAGGTACAGATAAAAGATATGAAACAAATAGAGTTCCATTTTTATGGAAATTACCTTATGTAGGTAAAAGGTTTTTTACAACCACATCTGAGATTGAAAGAAAAACAGATTTAATCATACAAATAACACCTAAAATTGTAGAAGATACATATTCTGGAATTGTTAAGTCAGAATCTCACATAAAAGCAGAAGATTCAATTGACGATTCAGATAATAAAGAAATTAATAAAGATTTAGAAACTCAAGCTATTCAACCAATTTATGATGTAGAAGGTGATTTAAATACATCAGAAGATAAAGTTGAGGAGGGAAACAAAGATGAATAATTTATTTAGAAACTTAACTATAGTTTACTTATTTATATTTAGTTTATCATGTGATAGTCGATCGCCTGTTGATGGTGAAGATGTATCTGGTGCTGATTTAAGTGCAAATGATTTGATGATAGATAATAATGGTACATTTACAATTGATGTTGTTGATTTAAATCAAGATGAATCTGTTGATTTTGCTGTAACACCAATAGATGAGTTTGGTGGTCAAATTATTAATGGATTAACAATTAGATTTGAAATTTTAGACAATTCTCCAGGATATTTATCATCTAGTAGTGTGGCTGCAGATTCATCAGGAGCTCAACAAACTTTCTATATTAGTCCATCTTCAAATTTAGTAGATGGAGCATTTAACTTTAATTTAGTTACTAAAATTAGAACTTTTGTTGAAGATGAGCCTTCAGTTAATGATACAATTAGTATTTTATATGAAGATGGTAATCTTCAAACTGAGGATGAAACATTAAATATTTTAACTGCATTACCTGATACAATTTCTATTGGAGAGGAATCTGTTGTAACAGCTTATTTAACAGGCACTCTAAACGGTCAGTCTGGAGTTGGTATACCAGATCAATATGTTCGTTTTCAGAGTTTAGTTCCTGAAGATGGGCCAGATGGTACTGTTGATTTTGGTGAAATGAACCCTGAATATGTTAAAACTGATTCTGTTGGAATGGTTCAAAGTATATTTACTCCACTTAGTGAAACTGGATTTGGAAAAATTAGAGCAACATATGATGATTTAGTTGATGAAACCTTTATAGAAGTACTTTCTGGTGAAGCAATTAATGTTGAAATTGAAATTCCTACTGAAAATAATTTACAAGTAACAGGAGGTGGTGGAACTGAGTCAGTAACAATTAATGCTGTAATTAAAGATGGTGGTGGTAATGTGGTTAATGATTCATATGCAGTAATTTTCTCTGTACCTTGTCCATATCCAATTGATGGCACCTGCCCTGTTGGTGATGGTGATTTTAGTAATGATATTATGCTAGATGGTATTCCATCTGATGGTACAACACCGATTGTTGTAGCTGAAACAACAAATGGTGAAGCAAGTGTTACATTAAATAGTGGAAATAGGCCTGGTATTGTAACAATGAGAGTGCAGTTATGTGAAATTGAAAATGTTAATGATGAAGGTGTTTGCTCTGATATAATATATGAAGCAGACAGAATTGTTGCAGCAATTAGCACTGGTCCAGCTGCATATGGACAGGTAGTTGCAGGTTGGGCAGAAGCAGATAGTACAGGAGGTGGCGTATTTTCAATACCAATCACTGCGACATTTTGGGATGAATGGACAAATCCTATTGCTGATTCAACAAGTGTTTATTGGTATATAAACCCTGAATATATTGCCTCAGTTGACCCAGATTCTAAAATAGGTAATTGTGGTGCTGGTGAGCCTGGTCAAGCGTGCACAAACGCATATTATACTTCAGGAGAAATATTTAGTACAGGACAAATATGTGCAAAAGTTTCAGGTCAAGTTGGTGGCGATGTAATTGCTTGTAGTGGTGGTGCGAGGTGTGAAGATTTTTCTCAATTTGATTGTGTATCAAATGATGATCTTGGATGTACATGGAATGAAGAATTCGGTGAATGCTATTTTATGACTTCAGAGAGGTATTGTAATACTTTATTCACACAAGAAGAGTGTGAATCACCAGAAAATTCAGCCCAAGCTCCATATAATTGTATATGGAATGAAACTGCAATAGCTGCTATTCCAGAATGGCAACCAAATATTGCTGATGGAGCAGGATGCCATTATGCACCTTTAGTTAATGGTCTTGATGAGCAGCAGTTCTCATTTGATGGTGATGGTGATGGAATTGACGATTCATTTACTGGTGAATGGGAAGCAGCTGGTATTATTGCTCCAGATGATCCATTTTGCAATATATCTGGCTTAAATTCAATTCAGTATCAGCAGTATAGTGAAGAGTGTGCAGCAAAATCAGTTTGTTCATGGGAATTTATTGCTGGTGCAACGGGATCTTCAGATGGAAGTATTGGTAGTTGTTTGTATAATGGAGGAGCTAGTAGTGGTTCAGGTACAGGATATTTTAATCCATGCGTAGACTGTTCTATTGAAATTATACCACTTTCTCCAACAGTTATTGATTATTGCGCTTCTGATGATGAACCTTTAGATATTTTAGTTAGAGGAAGTTTGACTGATGCATATGGTGATCCGGTTTCCTTAGGAACATTATTGATGGCTGTTTTTGATGCTTCAGCATTTAATTTTGTATCAAGTGATGATACTGAAATTGATGAAGAAATGGGGTATGAATTTGATCCACCTATTCCTGCAAGCGCAACTCAAATAACAGATGCTAATGGAGAAGTTTACTGGATTGTACGCTTACCTAATGATAACTGTCAAAATACTAACCCAGATGATCCGGATGTATTTTCTTGTAATAACGTATATATGAGAGCTTATTTATTAGATCCACTTAATGGAGAAAGTGCTGATTTAAATACAATCTTATATAAAAATTGTCAACCATAAGATTAAATTAGATAGGAGTATTTTTAAAAATGTCATTTAACCCTCAATTTCAAAAGGTAGGCGATATATTAGTATATCATAATGTTATTACTGAAGAACAATTGCAAAAAGCTTTGTCAGAGCAAAAAGAGACTAATGAAAAATTAGGTCAAATTTTAATTAATCAAGATATTATCAGTGAAGCAGATTTGGTTAAAGCATATTCAGAACAAATGGGTCATAAGCATGTATTAGAAAATGATTTGCTAGCTCTATCAGAGGAAAACGTTGGATTGTTATCAGAAGAATTTGCTAGAGCAAATCATGTTATTGCGATGAAAAAAACAGATTCAGGAATTTTAGTTGCAATGGAAGACCCTGAGGATTTAGATGCAATTGATGGAATAAAAAAAATTACTGGTTTAAATCCTGAAATAGTAATTGCTGGNAGATCAGCNATTGAAAATGCTATTGGTAAATTNTATGGAACAATCAAACAATCAGATGAGATAGAAAGTGCAATCTCNAATATNAGNGTTATCAGTGGTGATGATGATGATAANGATGAAGTTGATTTGGCAGAAGAAAATGTTTCTGCTGAAGATGCTCCATTTGTAAAGTTAGTTAATCTAATGCTAACTCAAGCAATTAAAGAGGGTTCAACTGACATCCATATTGAACCAGGTAAAACTGAAGTAAATATAAGAATTAGGGTTGATGGTGTTTTAACTAAAATTATGTCTCCNCCTATTACTTCTCTTAATGGAATGATAACGAGAATTAAAATTTTATCTAAGTTAAATATAGCTGAACATAGGCTNCCACAAGATGGTAGAATGAAATTAAAAATGGGATCTAAAGAAATTGATGTACGTGTATCAATTTTGCCAACAGTTCATGGAGAAAAAGCAGTTTTAAGGTTACTGGGAAGTGGAGATAAAGAGCTTAACTTATCGAATTTAGGTTTCCCTGATAATAAATTATCTAAATTTAAAAAATGGATTAATCAACCATATGGAATGATTATTATTTCTGGTCCAACTGGTAGTGGTAAATCTACAACTTTATATGCTGCACTTCAGGAAATCAAATCGGACAATATTAATATAACTACAGTTGAGGATCCTGTTGAATATCAGATTCCGGGTATTAATCAGATACAAGTACACGATGCAATAGGTTTATCTTTTGCAGCAGCCTTGAGATCTATCTTAAGACAAGATCCGGATGTACTTTTAATTGGTGAGATTAGAGATCAGGAAACAGCTGATATAGCAGTTAAGTTTTCNATGACAGGTCACCTTGTTTTTAGTACTGTCCATGCAAATGANGCACCTTCAACAATATCAAGATTACTTGATTTAGGTGTTCCACCCTTTNTGTTAGGTTCTTCTTTAAATCTAATTATGGCTCAAAGGTTAGTTAGAACAATCGATCCAAATGAAAAAATAGAGGATAATCCAACAAGTGATCAACTGCAAAGATTAGGAATATCAGAAAATGCAAATCAAATGACTTTCTATAAAGGAAAGCCAACGCAACAAAACCACAATACTGGCTATAAGGGGCGTACTGCAATTCATGAAATTCTTGAAGTCAATTCATCAATAAGGGAAATGATTTTTGATGGAAAAAGTGAATTTGAAATTAAAAATCAAGCTGTTAAAAATGGTATGACACCACTTAGAGAAGCTGGAATAGATAAGATAAAAGATGGTGTAAGTACTGTTGAAGAAATTTTAAGAGCAACAGTTGAAGATATTTAATGCCTGA
>NZRW01000028.1 GCA_002701185.1 Fidelibacterota bacterium | reverse complement strand
CAATAATAGGCTTTACTCTTCCTCCTTTAATTGCAGAATTTAAATTATCAAATCCAATGTAAATTTTGGTTTTTTTAATTGCTTCATTCATGCCAGACAATACTTCTTCATGAGATTTTCCAGCCTTTACCAGCTTAGCAGCATATTTGACTATTAAACCATTACCAACAGATGCATTATTTGTATCAATAACAGTTATTTTAGCATCAGGAGTCTGTGTTGATGCATTTTTTGCCGATTGGTATGTCCCACTTAACTTTTTGGGTATGTGTAGTGAAATAATTGTTTCATAATGAGATGATAAAAATTGGTATTGTTTTTTAAAATCACCTGCTGAAGGCTGTGATGTTTGAGGATGGTAGTTTCCATCTCTTAATTCTTTATAAAATTCTGAGGAGGTTTGAGAAACCTTATCTATGTATCCTTTGCTACCAAAACTATATCTTAGTGGTACTACGTATATATTCAAGTTATCATCCATAAAATCAGACGCTGAATCAGTAACAATGGCTACGGATCTTTTTTCAATATTTTTTGTATTTAAAAGTTGCTGTTGGTGAAACATATCATCAGCTTTTTGTTCATCTACATCACCAAATCTTTCACACATTGAAAATACTTGAGCAGGTTTATTAGAGTGAATATGGACATGAATTCTATCTTTTGAACCAGCGACAATAAGGCTATCACCAATTTTTTTTAATTTTTGTCTAAGCTCTTTTTTATCCATATTAGAACCTTTGACTCTACATTCAGTACAATATCTGTAATTTATATCAATTTCTTCATCCATATGATGACCTTCTTGATTAGCTTCAGTATCTTTAACAGCTATTGTACTTATATCTACATCTTTTAATGATCCATCCTCTATAAAATTTAAGACTCCTGTTAAAAAATCTACAAAGCCTTGTGCGCCAGCATCAACAACACCTGCTTTTTTTAGTATTTTTAATTTTTGAGGTGTTTCTTCAAGTGATTTACATGCAGCNTTNTAACCAATNTTCATTATTTCATATAAATCTTGAGTGCCATCTTNAACGACTTTATTTATTTCATCTGAAAAATCTTGAAAGATAGTTAAAATCGTTCCCTCTTTAGGNTCTTCCATAGCTTCTCTNGCAGATATAGAACCATTTTTAAANGCNTTAACNAGNGTATGNCAATCTAATTTTTCTTTACCTTCACAACCTTCNCCAAAACCTACAAAGAATTGTGCAATNAGAACNCCAGANTTNCCTCTNGCNCCATCNATTGCAGCATCAGAAATAATTTTTGTAAAAACATCAACTCTNGGNTCTATTTGTCCTATAGAAGCTTCCATGATAGATGATAATGTAAATGCCATGTTAGTCCCAGTATCACCATCNGGTACAGGGAAAACATTGATTTTATTTAAATAATCTTGTCTTGAAATAAGAAATTTAACACCAGAAATTATGGCCCTGTTNAATCTAAGACCATCCATATATTTAATTTTCTTACGGACTGGAATTTTTAATAATTTTTTATTTTCTTCTAAATTTTCCATAAAATTTTTGTGTGATTGATATTAGTAATATAACAAATTTTTATAAGAAATCTTTTATTTCATTTAAATTATTATCTTCTATCCAATTTATTTTAATATTTCGNTTTTCCATTCTTCTAAAAAAAGTCATTTGTTTTTTTGCGAACCTGTGAATAGCAGTGTTTAAATTTTTAACTAATTCATCATAAGTTAAGTTCCCAATTATATATTCACTAATATATCTATACTCTAGNCCAAAGTAAAATAAACGGTCATGGNTTACCCCTGATTTTAGTAAATTTTCAACTTCTAATATCATCCCTTCTTCTAATCTTTTGATTAATCTATCAGTTATTTTTTTTCTAATTATATCTCTTCCAGGATTTATGCCAATTACCTTATAATTATTTAAAGGAATCTCTTTAAGAGTTGGTGAACTTTTCTTACTGCTTAAACAAATTTCAATATTTCTTATAATCCTATTTTTTGTATCATTTTTTGGGTTTTTAATTATATCATTATTGATATCATTAAGATANCTTTTAAGTTCTGAGGTGCTTTTTTTTGANAGTTTAAGCCTTAGATTTTTATCAGGGGGAGGGCTATTTGATAAATCATAATCAAGAAGTAGTGATTCTATATAAAGACCTGTACCTCCGCAAAGTATTATTTTTTTATTTTTATTAATTATTTTTTTATATGAACTAATAAAATCTCTTTGAAAAGAATAAACGCTATAGTTTTCTTTTGGATTTAAAATATCAATAAGATGGTGATTAATTGTTTTGTTATCTAAATTGTATTCTTCCAGATCCTTTCCAGTGCCTATGTCAAGCCCTTTGTAAATCTGTCTTGAATCAGCTGATATAATTTCTCCATTCAAATTTGAAGCAATCTGAACAGCTAAATTAGTTTTTCCACTAGCAGTAGGGCCTAAAACTATAATAATTTCATTATTTTTTTTCAAATTTATATCTTTATCTCTTTTATATCAATTATCTATAATAAAAAATATATTTTTCATACTTAAATTCATAATATTCTTTTCGTTTGATTATATAATATTTAACTTTAGAATTAAATTTTAATTGCTAAGTAAAATAGAAGTACTATATGCTATACTTTAGATGGTTTATTTTTTTAGGTTTATCAATTATTTCATTAATTGGTATAAGTCCGACTCTTGATTATTATTCAAATTATTTTGGTAATGACAACTCTTCTTTTNCTATAGAAAAGCTAAATGAAATACAGGATATAAAAGATAAAAGTTTGACTCTAGGTTTAGACTTACAGGGTGGAATTCATATGGTGCTTGAACTTGATCTTGTAGATTTAATGATTAATTTAGTCAATGATGAATATAAAAATGATTTTAAAGAACTAAAGAGTTATGAATCAATTTTAAANAATATTCATTCTGAATCAACAAATATAACTTTTATTGATAATATTTTTGATCGTTATGANAATCAAACTTTAATAAATTTCTATTCAGACTTTATTCCTCAAAGTATTGATACCAATCAAGAATCTGAATATTTAAAAATGATACTCAANGAAAAATTAACGACAAAATTACTTTCATCAACCGAAATCATACGTAACAGAATTGATGCTATGGGTGTTACTGAGCCTGTTATACAAACAAAAGGCAATAATCAAATAGTTATTGAAATAGCTGGCATCCAAGATACAAGTAGAGCTGAATCTCTTATAAAAAANACAGGNAAATTAGAGTTTAAATTAGTTAAAGATAATTATAAAACATGGAGTAAAAAATTAAATAAATTAACAGGCTTTTCAGAAATAAGTAAATACATTTACATCTTTAATGGAAATACCATGTTAGAATTTAATGCTGCACCATCAAGTGCTATACTTCCATATACTTTTGTTCAAAATGAATTTGTAAATGATGTGAGTAAAATTTTTACTAATAATGATAATGTTGGCTATCTAATTGATTCTGAATTTTTATGGGGTAAACCTGATCAAGAGTTTGAAGGATTTACACAATTATTTTTCTTAAATAAATATGTTGAATTATCTGGTTCAGAAATAAAAAATCCTAGAGCACAACAGTTTCCTATTGAAGATATGAATAGTGGTCAATGGTATATTTCGCTGGAGTTTGAAAACCCCAGAGTTTTTGAAGAAATTACTGATGATAACAAAGGAAAATTCTTAGCTATAGTTTTAGATAATGAGGTTAAGATGGCTCCAAGAATAAATCAAAAAATTTCTGGAGGAAAAGCTCAGATTACTGGAAATTTTTCTAAAAATGAAGCAAAAGATATTGAGGCGATTTTAATTGCAGGAGAATTACCATCTAAAATAAGTGTAGCTTCAAAATTACAAGTCGACGCTTCTCTTGGAAGTGATTCAATTAATAATGGATATAAATCAATAATTATTGCATTATTTTCTATTTTTATATTCATGATTTTATATTATAAAGGGTTTGGATTATTAGCCAATTTTGCAATGATTTTAAATCTACTCTTCATCATTGCTTTTTTGTCAAACCCATGGATAAATGCAACATTGTCACTACCTGGTATTGCAGGAATGATATTAACTGTGGGTATGGCAATAGATGCAAATGTGATTATTTTTGAAAGAATTAGAGAAGAAATGTCAAAACATAGAAATATTATGGATATNATTGAGCATAGCTATAATAGGGCATTTAAAACAATATTAGATTCCAATTTAACTACCTTGATTTCTGCTGGTAGTTTATATTTATTTGGCTCAGGTCCAATCAAGGGTTTTGCTGTTACTTTGTCAATGGGTATTATTTGTTCAATGTTTACAGCAATTTTTGTAACAAAAACAATAATACTAACATATTTAAAATTTAAAAGAGTCCAAAAAATTACCATATGATTAGATTTTTAAAAGATAATAAGTTAAATTTTGTATCCCAGTTTAAATATGCTAAATATTTATCTTACAGCTTGATTTTTTTAGGAGTGATTTTATACTTTTTTAAAGGGCCAACTTTAGGTATAGATTTTAAAGGAGGAACAGAGGTAATTGTCAAATTAGATGACAATTTATCAACAAAAGAACAGCTAGCAACCTATCTAAATAGCAAGTCTATTAAATTTTCAAATATTAAAACTTATGGAAATGATAACATTCGTATCTTATTTGAAAATGAGATGGATCAAAATTTAATTAGTAAAAATATCAATGTTGTTAGTTTCAACAAAATAGGTTCAACCATTTCATCAGATTTAAAGTATGACGCTCTTAAAGCTTTATCAATAGCTTTACTGCTGATTGGTCTATATATCATCATAAGATTTGATTGGTATTCTGCAATAGGTTCTATATTTGCTCTATTTCATGATATTTTAATTGTGATGACTTTATTAATATTATTTTCATTTGAATTTAATGTTAATATTATTGCTGCATTTCTTATTATAATTGGATATTCACTTAATGATACAATTGTAATATTTGATAGAATGCGTGAAAACATTTATGAATATTCAAATATGGAATTATCAGAAATTATAAATTTATCATTAAATGAAACTTTCAATAGAACAATAATNACTTCTATTACAACTTTGTTTGTTGTAAGCTCACTTTTTATTTTTGGAGGTGGAAGTTTAAGAGGTTTATCTTTTGCTCTAATTGTGGGTGTTTTATCAGGAACTTATTCTTCAATATTTGTTTCTACACCAATTATGATGTTTTTAAGAGACAAATATTATGTTGAAGAAAATGAAAGGGAAATATAATGGCAATTAAAGCTGTAATTGGTGGTCAATGGGGTGATGAAGGAAAAGGAAAAATAGTTGATTTACTTAGCAAAGATTCTGAAATTGTCGCAAGGTATCAAGGTGGNGCTAATGCTGGTCATACAGTCTATAAAAATGATGAAAAAATAGTATTACATCAAATACCATCAGGAATTTTAAGAAAAGATTGTTACTGNATAATGGGTAATGGTATGGTTATNGANCCTATTGAATTAGTTGAAGAAATAAATATGCTTAGACAAAAAAATATTTCAACTGAAAATATAATAATTTCACCAAATGCTCATATNGTNACTCCTTTACATAAATATTTAGATAGAAAAAATGAAGAAAAAACAAATAATTTCATTGGAACTACATGTAAAGGAATTGGGCCTTGCTATGTAGATAANTANAATAGAGTNGGTATTAGNGCTTTGGATTTGAGTGATAGTGATAAGTTAAAAGCTNCTTTTATTAGTAGAATGAATCAATGTATTTCCAANCATCAAATTACTGATNCTGATTATGAAACTATGAAATCTGAAATAAATTCATTTTTNGAAGCTTGTAATGANATTAAAACATATGTTAAAGATACTTTANGTTTGCTTTTTTCAAAAAAAAATATACTTATAGAGGGCGCTCAAGGTACTTTGCTTGATATTGATCATGGTACATATCCATTTGTTACTTCATCTAGTCCATTTTCGGGAGGAATTACTACTGGATTGGGTTTGCCATTGACTAAATTTGAAAATATAATTGGAATATTTAAAGCATATGCAACCAGGGTAGGAAGNGGNCCATTCCCAACAGAATTNTTTGATGAAGATGGAAAAAAANTGCAAGATATTGGTATGGAATTTGGTGCAACTACTGGAAGNCCAAGAAGATGTGGTTGGTTTGATGGTTTAGCTGCAAAATACAGCTGCATGATTAATGGTTTGACTGATATTGCTTTAACAAAACTTGATATATTAGATAGTTTTGAAAAAATAAATGTATGTATTGGATATAAATACAATCAAAATGAAATACAAAATTATTCTGAGGCAGTAGATTTAGAAAAGGTTACTCCACTTTATAAAGAATTTAAAGGATGGAACTGTGATTTGAATGGTATAAATGATTATAATATGCTACCTTTAGAATGTAAAGAATACATTAAATTTTTAGAGGATTTTCTTGAAACAAGAATTTCAATTATATCTATAGGACCAGGGAGAAATGATATTATACAAAAATAAAATATTATTCTACTTAGTTATTTCGATAAATTTATTAATTTGTCAATATGATAGCTTCAATTATGAATTTTTAAAAGAAAAAAAAGTTAAGGTTGATAAAAAAAATCAACAAAAACAAAAATCCAAAAATTCATATGAAAGTCTAATCAAAGGTTTTTCTAGTAAGGAAGGTCTGTTTGACTTTTATTGGAGTAAAGATCAAGGTAAGTGTTTTATTTCGTTAAATAAAAATCATTTAAACAAAACTTTCATTTTAAATATTACTAGAAATACAGGTGATGCTTATAGATATCATGGAAGCGCTATGTTAGGAGAGTTTCCATTTTCTTTGAGAAAAGTTGGTAAAAACATTCATATGATTTCTGAAAATATCAAATTTAGAGCTGACAAAGACTCTGCTATATTCAAAGCAATTCAAAATAATATTACTGAATCAATTTTTTCTACAGCTAAAATTCAAGCCGTTTCTGAAATAGATAGTTTAATTTTAATTGATGCATCAGAATTATTTATATTTGATTTTCCTGGAGTTTCAAACAGAGGAAAATATATTATCGATAAAAAAAATAGTTATTTTGAAAAAATTAATTCTTTTGAATTTAATTCNGAGCTAGATATGGTTTTTCATTATAAAGGTAAAAAGTCTGACTATGTTTTTACTCTTCCTAATTCCAAAAGTATGCTTCATAGATACCACCTTAGCATAAGTGAATTACCGAAAAATAATTATAAACCTAGAGTATTAGATGATAGGGTTGGTCATTTTGATATAGTTTTTCAGGATTATAATGAGATGTTATCAAAATCACCATATAAAAGATATATAACTAGATGGAATCTTGAGAAAAAAAATCCAAGGGCTAAACTTTCAAAACCCAAAGAACCTATTGTATTTTGGATTGAAAATACTGTTCCACACAAATTTAGGAAGGCATTTAGAGATGGAGTTTTAGCATGGAATAGCTCATTTGAAAAAATTGGTTTTAAAGATGCAATTGTTGTTAAGCAAATGCCGGATGATGCTAATTGGGACCCTGCTGATGTGAGATATAATACAATTAGATGGATGATACAGCCTGGAAGCGGAATAGCTGTAGGTCCAAGTAGAGCAAATCCAATGACAGGAGAAATTTATGATGCAGATGTTAGGGTAAGCTCAGATTGGATTAGACACTACTATAATGAATATACAAGTCAAGTAGACCCATTGTTAAATCCAAATATAAATCCTCAAATAGATTCTTTGAATTCGCATCAATGCAGTTATTCATATGAAAAGCAAAATCAAATGTCATTTTTATGGAATTATATGGTTGCTAATGAAATAATAGAAGGAAATGACAAAGAGCTTGACCAATTTGTTTACGAAGGAATTGTAGACTTAATACTACATGAGGTTGGTCACACTCTTGGACTCAGACATAATTTTAAGGCAAGTTCAATGTTATCTTCAGACCAATTATCTGATCCAGAAATTGTTTCTAAATACAATATTACAGCATCTGTAATGGATTATACACCTGCAAATATTTTTGATAAAGGAAACCATTATTTTCTAACTAAACCAGGTCCATATGATGATTGGGCTATAGAATATGCTTATTCTACTTGTGATAATTATAGATCAGAAAAAGAATGTCTTGATGATATCATATCAAAATCAATTGACAACCCTTATCTTGCATATGGAACAGATGAAGATGCTGATGAATGTGATCCATTGATATCTAGATATGATATGAGCTCAGATCCAATTGAGTATTATGATATTTATCTTGGCATGATAAATGATTATTGGGANATCATATTAGATGATTCAATGGTTGATGGNAAAAGCTTTAATCACGTAAAAAATAAGTTTCAACAAGGATTATATGAATATTTTAGGGCTTCAAGGCATATTTATAAATTTGTTGGAGGNGTTTATTTTAGCAGACATCATATTGGAGACTTTGAGAAAGATCCTTTTGTTGTGGTTGATGCAGATGATCAAAGGAGAGCAATTGACTTATTAGATAAATACATTTTATCTTCTGATTTTTTTGACTTTCCACCTGAATTGTTAAATAAATTAGCCCCAACAAGACTTGACGATTTAGAAGGTACATTGTGGTATATGGANCAGTTAGATTACCCAATACATAAAATGGTAAAAAACTTACAAACAAGAACNCTTAACAACTTATTCAGTCTAGATGTATTAAGTAGAGTTCATGATAATGAGTTAAGATTTAATAATACACAGGAAGTCTTTACTTTATTTGANATGTTTGATAGTTTAAATAANATCATTTGGTTNGAGCTTTTTAATAAAAATTCNATAAATAGTTNNAGAAGAGAATTNCAAAGCCACCATATTTCTTTAATGATTAATATTTTTAAAGATAAAAAATATCCTGTAGACGCTCAAAATTTAGCCCTAGAGTCAATGCAGACTGTTTACAAAAAAATAAATGAACAAGATTTAGAAAATCTGTATGATAATTATACAAAATTACATTTACAAAACATGAAATCTAAAATTGAAATGGCGTTAGATGATTAAGGGTGTTAAATAAATAATGGTTAATTTTTACAAAACTAAAATTATTGCAATTTCAAATCAAAAGGGTGGTGTTGGAAAAACAACTAGTTCAGTTAATATTGCTTCATATTTAGCAATATCAGAGGCTCCTACACTATTGATCGATATGGACCCTCAAGGAAATGCTACAACTGGTGTTGGAATTAGACCTGGAACATATAAAAATTCAATTTATGATTTAATTATTAAGAAAAAAGATATCAGTAAAACTATTTTAAAGACTGAATTGAATTATTTGGATGTAATACCTGCATCTGGAAAATTAGTTGGCGCTGAAGTTGAACTTGTTAATCAATACGCAAGAGAAAAATTTCTNAAAGAGGGAATTGAAAACGTTCTAGGGAAATATAAATATATAATNATTGATAGCCCTCCATCTTTAGGGTTATTAACTTTAAACGTACTTACTGCTTGTGATTCAATTATTATTCCAATTCAATGTGAGTATTATGCTTTAGAAGGTCTTTCGCAATTGCTTAATACCATCAGATTAGTTCAAAAACATTTAAATCCTGATTTAGAAATTGAAGGAATTTTNATTACTATGTATGATAATAGATTAAAATTATCNAGACAAGTAGTTGAAGANGTNAAAAATTATTTTGATGATAAGGTATATAATACATTCATTAAAAGAAATGTAAGATTAGGAGAAGCTCCAAGTCATGGAAAACCAATTGTATTATACGATGCAGCATCAACTGGAGCCCAAAATTATATGAATTTAGTATCAGAAATATTATCTAAAAATAAATAAAATATGGCTAAAAATAAAAAAAANAAACCATTAGGAATAGGGTTAGAGGCCCTTATACCAAACTATCAAACTGATAGTTCAAATGAAAACTATATTGATCATATTGATGTTGATTTAATAAGTCCAAATTCAAATCAGCCTAGACAAATTTTTTCAGACCAAAATATGTCTGATTTAGTTGAGTCAATCAGAGAAAATGGTATTTTNCAACCACTTCTCGTTAGACCTTTAGAGGATGGTAGTTATGAATTGATTGCAGGAGAAAGACGTTTTAGGTCAGCTATTGAATTAAAAATGGATAGAGTNCCNGTTTATATACTTGATGTAAAAAGTGATGATGAAATGTTAAAATTAGCCTTGATTGAGAATATTCAACGAGATAATTTGAGCTCTATTGAAGAAGCGGAAGGATATGCTCTTTTGAAAGGTAAATATTCTTTCTCTGAAACTGATTTAGCTAAGAAAATTGGAAAGAATCGTTCAACAATTGCTAATAAACTTCGTTTAATTAAGTTGCCGCCAGATATCAAAGATGTTTTAAGATCAAAAGATCCCGATTTTACAGAAGGNCATGCNAGGGCTGTTCTTTCNCTNAGAGAGTCTAAAAAAATAAAAAATATTTTCAGGAGAGTCAAAAGAGACAAATTAAGTGTTAGAGACACTGAAAGGCTAGTTAAAAAANTAAAAGATAGTAAGCAGGTAAATAAAAATTTAAAATTAAAAAAAGTGAATAAATATTTAGTTGAAAAAGAAAATTCTTTAATTGAACATTTAGGAACGAAAGTAAACATAAAAAAAACTAAATCTACCAAAGTTATCAATATACATTTTACTGATGATGATGATTTGGATAGAATAATTGATATAATTAAAGATGGAANNTAGAAAATTTAAAATATTTTTAACTACAAATGATGTAGATAGCTTTGGAAGAAGTTATACTATAAGTAAATTTTTTTTATATTCAACTATTTCTATAATTAGTTTTGTATTTATACTCTCATTGTTTGGTATCTATTTTTTATTTCTGAGCGAGCCAAAAAGTAATATGCCTATAGAAATTTCAAAGGATGATGCTGTAATTAAATTTATTAAAGATCCAGTTGAGCCTAAGAATGGTTCAGACTTTGAAACTTCTTTTATAACTAGCAACTTTGAAAATAATCATAAAGGAATAGATATAAATGGTAGTATNGGCACTAAGATTTATTCNCCAATGGAAGGAATAGTAATTTACGCTGGATTTGATAAGAAATTTGGAAATTCAATAATCATTTCNCATGATAACGGTTGTATAACAAAGTATATGCATAACAAATCTAACCTAGTAAAATCTGGTGAAAGAATTGATATTAAAAAGCCTATAGCTGAAATGGGAAACTCGGGTTCATCTGTAAAAAATGAAGGTATTCATCTTCANTTTGAGTTATGGAAAGANGGNAAAGTAATAAATCCTTCAGGCTATATTAAAAATTTAAAGACNGTTGATATTGATACATATGTATCAAATTAAAATTAGGAGCAATTAATGAAAATGGATAAAGAGATGGGTTCAATACTTGGGCCTGAACTTAAAATTGATGGGAATGTAAGTGTTGATGGAAGTTTACTTATTTATGGTACTGTAAATGGTAATATTGAATCGCATGGTTCAGTCAGAACAGCNAAAGGTTCAAAAGTGAAAGGCGATATCATTGGAAAAGATGCACANATTTGTGGTTTGGTTGAAGGAAATTTAATAATCGATGGTAAAATCATTCTTGGTAGTGAATCTCANTTGTCTGGTAATCTAAAATCTGGTACGNTAGTTATTGAAGAAGGAGCTAANTTTGCNGGAACTTGTGATATGGCTCAATACCAAACAAGTAGCTCNGATATTGATGAATAAAAAGTCAACTCATCATTGGCTGAAGTATTCAGGTCTAGGCATTCAAATGGTAGTGACAATGCTTGTTTGTTTATATATTGGAAAATGGGTTGGTATAAAATTTGATTTTGAAATTTTAGGTACTTTAATTGGTGTATTCTTTGGTTTGTTTGCATCTATATATGGTTTAATAAAAGAAATTAACAATTAGTAATTTTTTTATGAGATTCTTAATTTTTTTATTTGTAATTTTAGTGATGGTTATTAGCTCAGCTATGAGTTTTTGGCCCGAATATCAAAAAGATTTTTTGATATCGTTTTTAATTAATTTTTTAAATGCAGTTATAGGATACGTTGTTTCAAAAAAATATTTTAATGCGGTCAATTCAATTTTTTATACAATGATTTACGGTACTATGTTTTTAAGGTTTATATTAATGCTTATATCTATGNTATTTTTAATACTCAATGGCTATGTAAGTATGATTCCTTTCTTTTTNTCTTTCATGATTTTTTATGTNATATTTCAAATTTTTGAGATAAACNCACTTCTTTTATTGAACAAGGTTTCCAATGATTAGGTTAATAATATCAATTTTTATTTTAAATCTATCATTTGCTGGTTCTGAAGCAAGTAGCAATCCTAAAACCGAGTCTGTTGATGGTAAATATATTATGGACCACATTCAGGATCAAAAAACTTTTGAAATTATAAACCCACTTGATTATAATGATTCAAATTATGGAATAACTACAGAGAGTGAATGTAAAGAAGTTTTTTATAATTATAAGAAAAAGTATCCAAACAAAAATATAAANTGGAAAAGTGGAAAACATTATGAGTATTCGATTGATTCAGAATATCCTATTTATAAAAAAGTAGTTTGGCATGGCTCAAGTGAAGCATCTTCCAATACTGGGTCCTGTGGTGACGGTTATTTTTTTACAGCAAAAGTAAAACTTGATAAAGAATGGAATAATATTACAAATGTTCCATTTTTAAATAACTATTTAAATTGGACATGGAACCCTAGTGAATCATTGGCTCCCAAAGAAAATAATGACCAGCTTATAGTTAGCAAGCAGTTAATTATGATGTTTTTGGCATCAATAATAATTATCTCAATGTTTTTATTTGGATATAAGAAAGATAAGAAAGTTCAATCTGGATTAGGAAATTTATTGGAAGTTTTTGTTGTGTTCATGCGCGATGAAGTAGTTTATCCAAATATGGGTGAAAAACAAGGAAGAAAGTTTTTACCATTAATTCTTACATTTTTCTTTTTCATCGTTACGTTAAATTTATTAGGACTTATACCAGGAAGTGCAACTTCTACTGCATTTTTTAGCACTACAGTCGCATTAGCTTTGATTACCTTTTTTACATACATATTTTTTGGAAACAAAGATTTCTGGAAGCATATTTTTGCTACTCCTGGCGTGCCATTTTGGTTACTTCCAATTATGATTCCTGTTGAATTGATTGGTTTGCTAACAAAACCTTTTGCACTTTCAGTTAGGTTGCTTGCTAACATGAATGCGGGGCACATAATAATTTTTGCATTTATAGGCATTATAATTAACATGGGTTCACCATGGGTTGCTCTTGGCTCTGTGCCAATGGCTTTAGCTATAAATATGCTTGAAATATTTGTAGCATTTTTACAAGGATATATTTTTTCACTGTTATCATCAATATTTATTGGTATGGCAGTAGTTGAACATGATCACCATTAATATAAACAAAGGAGAAAAAAAATGGAATATGGTTTAATTGGATTAGCNGCAGGTTTAGGCGCTGGATTAGTTACTATGGGAGCTGCAATGGGTATAGGTAAAATTACTGCCGCTGCTGCTGAAGCAACTGGAAGACAACCTGAGGCTGCTAATGACATTAGAACAACAGCTTTAATTATGTCAGCTCTAATTGAGGGTGTAGCATTATTCTGTGCTGTAACATGTTTCTTGTTACAAGGTGCACTAGCAAGCATGTAAATAAAAAACTTTTTTTAAAAAGTTAGGAGTTATATATGGTTGAAGTACATGGCGGACCTTTACTGTGGTCCGTAATAACGTTTCTGTTATTGTTGCTTGTTTTAAGCAAAGTAGCATGGGGGCCTATAATTTCTGCTCTAGAATCTAGAGAAAAAGAAATTAGAGACGCTTTAGACTCAGCTGCTATTGCAAAAGAGGATGCTGAAAAAGCTACTTCAGAATACGAAAAAATTAAACAGGAAGCTCATTCTGAAGCTCAAACTATTTTAGCTGAGGCTAAGTCAATTAAAGAAAAAATGATTACTGATGCTGTTGACGAAGCTAAAAAGAAAGCTGAGATTGAAACGCAGAATGCTTTACAATCAATAAATGCAGAAAAAGAAAAAGCTGTCAATGAGATTAAATCTGCAGCTGTTGAACTATCTATACAAGCTGCATCTAAGTTAATTGAAAAAAACCTAGATGATAATGATAATAGAAAACTTGTTAATGAGGCAATAGATAAGATTGGTCAAGCTTAATGAATTTTGATAAAAAAATTGATAAGTCAGCAAAAGCGCTATCTAAAGTATTCAAAGAAAATAATTTAGATCAGATAGGTGAAAATGTTTTGCTAACATTATCNGANTTATCTTCGAAATCATTAAAGTTTAAGCAATTTTTATCAACACAGAGAATAGATATAAAAACAAAAAAAGAAATTTTATCAGAAGTTCTTAAAAATGTTTTTAATAATACTGAATTAGAAATCACTTATGCGCTTATTGAGCATATTGACTTTAACTATATTGATTCAATTTACTCTAANTNTAAACAAATTAATAAGAGTACAACTGGGCACATTGATGTAAGAGCAACAACTGCTTTAGAAATATCAGATAAGGACTTAGATGCCCTAAAAGAAAGTATTGAATCAAAAACAAATAATAAAGTATCAATTAAAAACATCGTTGANAAAAGTCTTCTAGGTGGAATTAAATTGAAGGTTGGTAACACCTTGATTGATGGAAGTATATCAACAAGGTTAGAAAAATTAAAACAAAGTATGATTAATAAATAAATTAATTATTTGGAGAAATAATGGATATAAATACTGGGCAAATTATAGATTCGCTACAAAAACAACTTGAAAATCATAAAGTTGACTTTGATGTTTCTGAAGTTGGTGAAGTTATTATGGTTGGTGATGGTGTGGCAAGAGTTCAAGGCTTAGAAAATGTTTTGTCTTCTGAAATGGTAGAATTACCTAATGGTGTTTTTGGTATGGCTATGAACCTTGAGGAAGATAATGTGGGTATTGTGCTTTTCGGTGACAGTAAACTTGTTAAAGAGGGTGATATTGTTAAAAGNACTGGAAAGGTTTTAGAAGTTGGTGTAGGNAAAGAATTTTTAGGAAGAGTNGTTAATCCGCTTGGTCANCCATTAGATGGAAAAGGTGAAGTAAAATTTAAGGAATCTAAACCTGTTGAAAGAAAAGCTACTGGAGTATTAGAAAGAAGTCCAGTAAATCAACCTCTGCAGACTGGTATCAAGGCTATTGATGCAATGATTCCAATCGGAAGAGGTCAAAGAGAGTTAATTATTGGTGATAGACAAACAGGTAAAACAGCTATAGCCGTAGATACAATCATAAACCAAAAGTCAACACATCAAACTGACAGCCCAGTGTATTGTATATATGTTGCAATTGGTCAAAAAGCTTCAACAGTATCTAGAGTTGTAGCTGAACTTGAAGAAAGTGGCGCTATGGATTATACTACTGTTGTTACAGCTAATGCAATGGATCCAGCGCCTTCTCTATTTCTTGCACCTTATTCTGGTGTTACTATGGGTGAATATTTCAGAGATAATGGAATGGATGCACTAATAATATATGATGATTTATCAAAGCATGCTGTTGCATACAGACAAATGTCTCTTCTTTTAAGAAGGCCACCAGGCAGAGAGGCATATCCAGGTGATGTTTTTTACCTGCACAGCAGATTATTAGAGCGTGCAGCTAAATCAAGTGAAAAACTTGGTTCAGGCTCATTGACAGCTTTACCTATTATTGAAACGCAAGAAGGAGATTTATCTGCTTATATTCCTACAAATGTAATTTCAATTACTGATGGTCAAATTTTCCTTGAAACAAATCTATTTAATTCAGGTCAAAGACCAGCAGTTGATGTTGGTTTATCTGTATCTAGAGTTGGTGGAAATGCTCAGATAAAAGCAATGAAAAAAGTGGCAGGAACTATTAAATTAGAGCTTGCACAATACAGAGAGTTGGAAGCGTTTGCTAAATTTGGTTCTGACCTAGATGAAGCTACACAAGCACAGTTAACAAGAGGATCACGACTTTTGGAAATTTTAAAACAACCTCAGTATTCTCCAATAGATACTGAAAAACAAATTGTTTTAATTTTTGCAGGTACCCAGGGATTTTTAGATGCAATAGAATTAGATAGATTAAAAGAATTTGAGGACAAACTATTTGATTTCTTGGATGCTTCTCATTCTAAAATATTATCAAACATTAGAGAATCAGGTGTTTTATCTGATGAAGACTCTGATCAGCTTAGAAATGCTCTAGGTGATTTTGCAAAAGGATTTTAATGGCTAATCTTAAGGAAATAAGAGGTAGGATTAAATCCATCAAAAGCATTCAAAAGGTAACCAGTGCTATGAAAATGGTAGCTGCAGCTAAATTGCGTACATCACAATCAAATATGGAGCAATGTAGACCTTATTCTAGTAAAATAACTACATTACTTAATGATTTAATGTCTGATTGTAATCCTAATGATTATGATTTAATGAAAAGTAGAGATGTAAATAAAACTCTTTATGTTGTGATAACTTCTGATCGTGGTATGGCAGGTGCTTTTAACACTAACATATTAAAAAAGGCACAATCTGATATAGATTTAGATAGTAAAGATAATGCAATTATCATACCAATTGGAAAAAAGAGTAGAGATTATTTTAAAAATAGAAATTACAATATTTCTTCAGAGTATATTGAATTTTGGGGCGATTTAAATTTTAACCATGCCATAACCATTGGTGATGAGATTGTAAG
>NZRW01000027.1 GCA_002701185.1 Fidelibacterota bacterium | reverse complement strand
CATATAAATCGTAGCTTCCTGGATCACCACAAGGAACATCTGGNCCNCCAGATAAAACACCNACTAACCTAAAATTTTCATCATACAAAGGACAGCCAGAAGAACCTCCTTGAGTACCCCCATTATCCCAAAACACTCTCCAATGAGTNCCTGGNTCTCCCTGNTTCCATGCTGCTGAATAGGCCATATCATCATCAAAATTAATCCTTTTAGGTGAACCGTTTGGATGGTGAATAGCGCATGANATTGTAGGATTNTCAGTTGATCTATTCCAACCTGCATAAAATATTTCCCAAGATTGCCAAACATCATCAGGCACATTTCCACCAGTAATATTAAGTAAAGTCCAATCAGCATCCATACCATTAGATGTAGCTAATAATTGCGACCCATACAACCCGACACCCGCGGTACCACTATCTGATGAACAATTATATGCACCATAATTAAAATAAAATCTAAATGTGCTAGGGTTGTCACCATTTGTACAATGCCATGCAGTCATATAATACTTACTTAAATCATAACTTGTATTATTTACCATGGATCCACTGCAAATAAAGCCACCCATATCTAGCCATGATGTTGCATTGATTACCATTTCATATGGCTCNGCTTCAGGACATAATTGACCACCTCCATGTGTGTTAGTTGCNCACAGTCTTTGGTCATTTCCACCTTCACTTTCAAAAAAATTCATTATATCTTTATAATCATGAATAATTTCAGATAAGTGAATTTGACCTTCAAACTCTACATCATAGGGNTCATAATATTCTAGNNTAATCACATCACCTTTTACTAANGGTGTNGCAAATAAATAATCTATTTGATTATTATGATGAGAATATGCNCCATAAATATTTTCTTTATTTGAGCTATACACATAAAATTCAGAATTTACAGGTAAATGAAAATAATCATACTCTATTCCAATTGCATAAGCACCTTCAGATTTAATTTCTANTCTCCATANTTTTGAGCCATCATCTAAAATCTCCCATGTTCCACTATTATTTAANTTATATTCAACTTCGAAAATATTTCCATATCTAAAAGGCTTTCCAGANCGATAGTTTTGATCTTCAATTAATAGTTGGTCAATATCAAAATTTGGCATAACAATTTGAGTTNTTGGATTTTTCATTTCANGACTTAAGCTTTTNGGCTGACCATCNATGGTTGTTTGGGTGTAGATAAAACTTAAAAATAANAAAATTTGAACGCTCTTCATAAAATCTCCTGTANCCTCATATAATTTGATTATAAATTTACAATTTTTTTGTGATATATCTTAACAAAACACCTAACCTAGTATNATCTCAATTAATAAAACAGTATCTAAAACATTTATTAANCCATCTAAATTTATATCCGACTCTAAATTTGGAGGATAGGTATTCAANATAATACTTATCAATAAAACTACATCTTGCACATTTATAGTTTGGTCAAAGTTTACATCNCCAATNTTGGATTGATAGCCAAATTGAACATCTACAGGAATTGTAATTGCTCCTGTNGCATTTGATTCTATNTGAACATAGGTTGAATANATGCCNTTATCAATTTGATTTGAATTAATTTGNAAATTATGATTAATTGATTCCAAATAATTGAGTTGATTTTGTATATAGTTCTGCTCATCAATAGTAAACCATTTTGGTGACTGCTCAAAAGATAAACCTAAAAAGTTATGTAAATAGCTATCATTGAATATAACTTCTTGTGCAACTGTTCCCTCTGAATTTTGAATNCCAATAGTTGCAGTATTTCTATCNCCTGTCATTCCTGCATAATTAATATCTATATGACCATTTTTATAAATGACAATCTGGAAGTTTAATCTNGAAGTCTCACCCCACTGAGCAANATCAGTAAATGAAACAACTAACTTACTACCATCACTNTAATACTTTACTCTACCAGACATATCAGGTGATGACTCTAAATTAATGGGGTTTAAATCATCCCAAAAAGCAAATATAGCNGGNCNGGGAGCATCACTACTGGGNATTGAAATATTATCATATGCAGGATTATCNCTTTCAAANCCAATCCAACCNTTTGGACTTACAATNAAATTATTATANAGATTATCATAAAATGGAAAATCAAATCCNATATTATANGGCCCTGAAGCAANATCATTNTCTTGAAACCATACTTGACTTCCAAAATTATCAATATTTANCCAATAATAATTATCTGNATCGCTATTATCTGAATCAATCCAAAAATAACTTTGTTCATCAGGCGTACTAAATGTTTTTGAAAATGGAGAATTATAAATATTATAGTTTAAAANTGACTCTTCCTCTCCTACATTAGTTATATATAAATATGCATTAGATANTTGGTCATCATAAATTAATATGTTATANTGATCATTGCTNAATGCAATTTCTGGGTCTGGGGTTTCAATTACTCCAATGCCATTTAATTCAGTTACTCCAGTATCATCAGGATCTAGAAATTCCTTTAATCCNAGTGACCATGAATGTGATAATTTNCCAAAGTAATCATCTATTGGNTTTTCACAATCAGATTCGCCTCCATGAAGTTGTCCTACAATTTGTTTGTTTTGATTAAANAANGGAGCNCCATAAGAACCGGGNTCNGTAATTCCNGATTGCCATTCATTTATTTTCCAATGTGTTTCATCATCAAAAAACCAACCATCTGAGATAGCTACACCTGAATGTTGAGATATTTTCTTTATATCACCAACAGGATGGTGTATTGTGGTACAATTAAATGGATTGTTTCCAGAAATATCCCAGCCTGAAAAATATATATTATATTCTTCTGGAGGATTTTCTGCTAATTTTAAAAGAGCAAAATCTGATTCATAGTGATGAGCCAACAAAGTAGCGCCAGATACAGTTTGGTTTGTAATTCCATCTTGATTATCGCATGATGAGCTTTCATAATTAAACATAAAGACCCAATCCTCGTGACCTCCAAGGCATGTTTCTGATGTTAAAAAATATAATTCAAAATCCTGATTAACATTGTTTATCAATGAACCTGAGCATAATCTAGTGCCTCCATCTGTTAAAGTTAATACTACTGAATGAACCTCATCATTCCAAGATTGAAATTCTGCACAATTAACATTATTATGGCATTCCTCAGAATCTTCGTATCCTCTAAATACATCTTTATATCCATTTATAATATTAGATATATTAATTATACTTTCTTGATTAGTCATGTGTGGTTCAAAAAATTCTAAAATGATTGAATCACCTTTTACAGGTGCTGTAGAAAATCGTTTATAAGATTTATTATTTTGATGAGAAAATGCTCCTATAATATCTTCTTGATCATTACTATAAATGAATAGTGTAGTATTTTCTATTAAGTGGAACTGATTAAAAATTAAGTTGATTGAGTATGCATCTAAAGAATTTATTTTTAGTCTATATATTTTATCTCCATTTGGTAACAAATCTATAGTCGCTACATCAAAAAAATTGATATCTACATCAAAACTATGACCAAATTTATATGGAAGACCATTTGCTTTATCGATTTTTTCTTGATACATTAAATTCTCAAAATCTAATTTTTCTGTACTAATAGTAGAAATAGAATTAGATAAATTTAATGAAAAGCTTTTAGGGCTAGCATAATTGCTAACCTGGTTGAGCCCTAAGGATAGGAAAAAAAATAAATAATATTTTAAAACTAAATTTTTCATTAATAATTAACATTTAATCTCTTCACAAATATATTATCATAAATAAAAAAAACTTCCTTATTTTTTATTACAGAATGTAATGAACATTTAAATATCTATTTAGTATACTATATATATCAATGAAATTTTAACAATTGTTTATATTAAACTAATGAAATACTTTATTTTTTTAATATTATCTTTTTTATTTAATGCCCAAGTAATTGCACAGGAGTGGAATTATACTGCAGATATTTTAGAAAAGAAAAATGAAAATAATAGAGAGGTTAGAATTTTTAAATCTAACANCATTGGTAATAANCAGGTTGTTATTTATAATGATACCCTTTTNATATATACAAATCAAGCAAAGCAATATGTAGATACTCAAGAGCTTCATTTAATAGGTCCTGTTACAATGATTAATGGTAAAGATAGCTTAAATTGTGATAACATGATTTTTTGGTATGAGCTTGATTCTTTGCATGCATTTGGTGATGTAAATTTTAAATTCAAAAAAAACATTTTAGAAACTGATTCATTAATATACGTACAAACNAATGGCTTTAGAGGCTATTCTTTTCTTGCAACTAATAAAGCAAAATTTATTGATCCTGAATATTCTATAGAAGCTGAAGCTATTGAATATAATGATTTAAATCAGCGTATGATTTTAAAAAATGATGTTAACATAATTTCTGAAAATCAAGGAGCTATGGGTAATTTCATTNATTTAACTTTCCAAGATTCACTTATAAATGAAATGTTAATTAAAAATGAGGCATACATTTATAATAATCACTATGCAAAAGTTAATTTGGGTGCGCTTCAATTATTCAAAGATGAAATTAATGGTAGTCATATTAAAGCTAACTTTGATGGAAAAAATTTAGATGAAATTCAAGTTGAAGGTATGGCTGAAAGTAAATATTTTGTTGTAAATGATTCTACATTTTTAATGGGCTTTAATGAATCAACTGGTGATACAATGAATTTTAAATATAACGGTCAAAATATTGAGCAAATTTTCATTACTGGTGATGCTAGGGGTTTATTTTTCCCAGAAAAAGGTAAAACAAAATTAGATTCTACACTTATTTACCAAGCTAATAAAATAAATTATAAAATAAATGAACAAATAACTTATTTGGAAGATGATGTGAAAATTACATATCAAAAAACTGAACTGTCTTCAAGTTTAGTAGATGTTGATTGGAAAAATAATATGTTATATGCTCATTCAAAAGATAGTAGTGCAGCAAAAATTATTAGTCAAAATCAAAAACCGATGCTAGGTGATAAGTTAGAATTTGACTTAATAAATAAAAAGGGTGTCATAAATTTAGGCGAAACTACAGTACGAGATGGTATCTACAAATCTGAAACCATTTTTAGAGAAGATCCAAACATTTATCATATGGATAAAAGTATTTATACAACATGTGATCATGAGCATCCTCATTATTATTTTAGAAGTCCTAAAATGAAAATGATTCAAGGTGAACGTATTATTACTAGACCTCTTTATTTATTTATATATGATATACCTGTTATTGGCTTGCCTTTTGCAATTTTGCCAAGTACAAGTGGAGGAAGGCAATCTGGTTGGATTATGCCGTCGTTTGGAGTATCAAATAGTAATGGTACTTTTTTCCAAAAATTAGGTTATTATTGGGCTCCGAATGATTATTTAGATGGTAAAATTTTAATGGACTTTTATGATGAAGATAGAATCGAACTTAATTCTTCATTAAGATATGTAAAGCGATACAAATATAATGGGAATATTTCATCAACATATAAAAGAAAACTGAATGAAACTAATGATATAAATGATTTGTTTTCAAATAAATCTATAGAAAACTTTGATATTAAATGGTTACATAATCAACAAATAGATAACACACAAAATTTTAATGTAAACTGGATTTATGTTACAAGCAGTGATTTTTATAATGATAGTTATGACTTAAATACTAGAACCCAGCAAAAGTTAGAATCCTCAGCTGCATATAGCAAAGTTTGGTCTGCTTATAATAATAGATTATCTCTATCCCTTTCTGAAAGTTATGATTTAAACAAAGAAACAGAAATTCCTGAATGCACTAATTTTGATGATGATGGGAATTGTCAAGAAGAGCAAATATTTTATAGAAATAGGGTATTACCTAACTTACGATTCTCACACTCTAACTCTAAATTATTTGGCGAAGGTGACAAATGGTTTAACTCAATTTATTTTAATCTATCTTCTCAGTATAAAGGTTTTCAAAAAATAGGAAACGTATATAAAGGTGGAACACAAGAAAATAATAATGTTTATTCTGAGGTTTATGATACTTTGAGATATGATAATAGTTTGGTTCACAGTATTAATTTTTCTATGCCTATAAAACTTTTNAATTGGTTAAATATAAATCCNTCACTTAATCTAAATGAAGGATGGATTTTTAGATATAATGATAGTGGTATTGAAAAAGAAGGTTTTAAAAGAAGGNTAACAGGTGGTTTTAATATATCNTCAAGTACTACTNTATATGGATTGTTTCCNGTAAATAATTTTAATATAAATTCTATTAGACATATCTTAACACCAACATTAAGTTTAAATTATACTCCTGATTTTTCTAAATCAATTTTTGGTNTNGATTTAGGATATTTTAATGANNAAGNTNATGATTATTTTAGTAATTCTATGATTGGATCTACACCAACAAATGAAATTAAAAAANTTAACTTAAANCTTTCAAATAATTTTCAAATGAAGTTAAATGACTCATTAAAAACTAAAATAGATTTTTTAAGNTGGAANNTAAGCACTGGTTATAATTTTATGGCAGATGAATTTAAATTAGATTTAATAAAATCTAGAATAAATTATTCNCCTAATGAAAAATTTGATTTTGATTTTACTATGTATAATGAACCATATAAATTAGATGAAAATTTAAATAGACTAAATGAATTTGCTGCATTTCCTACATTGACATATTTACAAGGTTCAACAGACATTTCATTATTTGGTAATAAAAAAATTACAGGTGATGAAGAAACTAATGTTGATACATTAAGCAGAGACCAAGAAAATCAGCTTTATAATTCAAATAAATTTTTTGAGCCTGAAATTGGATTAAATACAATTTGGGAATTAGATTTAAGATTAGGTGCTAAGTTACAAAAAACAATTATAAACAATGATATTGGGTGGGATAAGACTTTATGGATACAGCCCATTCTTAAATTGAATTTAACTGAAAAATGGAAAATGACATATGCTGGACAAATTGATATGATAGATAGTCAAATTGTAAGTCATAATATGTATTTTTATAGAACTTTACATTGTTGGGAATTTGGTTTTAAATGGTGGCCATCAGGAAGTGGAAGTGGTTTCTTATTAAATATTCGCGTCAAAAGTCCTGATTTAAAAGATATTAAATTAAAGTCAAGCGGTGGAAGATTATTTGGTCTATAAAGTGATATTTAATGTTAAGTTTTATATATATATTTAGATACCTGGAAAGTTAATATGATAAAGAATATAAAAGGCACAAAAGATTTATTACCAAATTCCACCTATGATCTTCAAGATATAGAAAATCACCTAATACGTTTTTTACATATTCATGGATATGGTGAAATTAGAACGCCTATATTTGAAACAACAGAGTTATTTTCTAGAAGTGTTGGTGAAAATACAGATATTGTTAATAAAGAAATGTACACATGGGAAGATCAAAATGGTCAAAGCTTAACTTTAAGACCAGAAATGACAGCCTCTGTTGTTAGAGCCTATGTTCAAAAACAAATATGGAAAATTGAACCTATATCTAAATTTTATTATATTGGACCTTTGTTTAGAAGAGAGCGCCCTCAAAAAGGAAGACTAAGGCAATTTCACCAATTTGGTATTGAAGCAATAGGATCTCAAAATCCAGAACAGGATGCTGAAGTTATATCCATCGCATACAATATTTATAAAATGTTTGGAGTTGAAGATTTATCAATCAAAGTTAACTCGCTTGGAAGCGATAATATTAGAGAAAAATTTGCAAAAGATTTGAAAAACTCAATTTTAAAATTCAAGTCAGTTTTATCTGAATCAGAATTAAATAGGTTAGAAAAAAATCCATTAAGAATATTGGATACTAAAAATAATGAAATAAAAAAAATAATAAGAGATAATGCACCCAATATATCTGATTATATATCCACTGAAGACAAAAATCACTTTAAGTCTGTATTAGAAATTTTAGATGATATGGGTATACCTTATACACATGATGATTTTCTAGTTAGAGGTTTAGATTACTACAATAAAACTGTTTTTGAGGTTATATCTAATAAACTTGGCGGACAAGATGCACTATGTGGTGGNGGGAGATATGACAAATTAATTTCTCAACTTGGTGGTTCAGATATTCCTGCCATGGGTTTTGCTGCAGGCGTNGAAAGATTAATGATTGCTATGAATTTAGAGCATAATCAAACTATAAATACAGATATATATATAGTTAATACTGAATCAACATTAATAAGTCAATCAATGATTATTGCAGATGATATTAGGAAAAATTTAGGTGTTGCTGTTTACGTTGATACTCTTAGAAGAAGTCTTAAATCACAGTTAAGACATGCAAATAAAATGAACTCAAAATTCTCTATAATTTTAGATTCAAATACATCTAATGAAAATACAGTGAGTATTAAAAGTATGGAAGAAAATACCCAAGAAGAAATTGATATTAATAATATTATATCATATTTTGAATCTAAATAATTTACTTTAATGCTTGGACAATATTGTATACTCATTCATTATCATGAACTAGGTTTAAAAAAAAATAATAGAGCCTGGTTTGAAAGAGTTTTTAGAAAAAATATTCAAACCCAACTTTCTGAATTACCNGTAAAAAATGTTAATACATATGCTTCAAGGGTTTTTGTTTTTGGTATTGATCAAAATTTATGGAATAAATATAAAATAAAACTTAAATCTGTTATGGGATTAAAAAATGCAATATTAATGTATAAAGTGAATTCCAAATTAGAATATCTTGAACAAGTATCTAAATTTTTAGTTGAAAAAAAAGAATTTGATTCTTTTAGAGTAACAACCAAAAGGCAAGATAAAGGGTTTAAATATACTTCAAAAGATGTAAATAAATTAGTTGGTGCATCAGTACAAAAAAAATTTAAAAAATCTGTTTCCTTAAAAAATCCTGATATAAATATATTAATTGAAATTGTTAGAGGGCAATCCTATGTTGGNATTGAAAAGGTTCAAGGTTATGGAGGACTACCAAATAACACTGGTGAAACTGCCGTAAGTCTNTTATCATCTGGTATAGATTCACCAGTTGCATCCTTTCAGATCCTAAAAAGAGGTGTAAATCTTGTATATGCTCATTTTCATAGTGCTCCAGCAACTAATAAACAATCAATTAATAATTGCAAAAAACTAGTTGATACTTTATCTCAATTTCAGCCAAGTAGCATATTGTATATTTATCCTCTATTAGATTTGCAAAGATTAATTATGGATAAGGCTCCAGATAAACTATGGGTAATTTTATTTAGACGTGCAATGGTTAAAATATCATGTCTTTTAGCAGAAGAAATTGATGCTAAAGCTTTAATTACAGGGGAAAATGTAGGTCAAGTTTCATCTCAAACACTATCAAATATTCATAGTGTATCCTCTGTAAGTAATATTCCAATTATTAGGCCTTTAGCTGGACATAATAAAGAAGAAATAATAAATATAGCTAAATTAATTAATACTTATGAAGATTCAATAGCTCCTCACCAAGATTGCTGTGCATTTTTTACACCTATACATCCAGAACTAAAATCAAATATACAAAACTTGGAGTATATTGAATCAAAGTTTAAAGCAGATAAAATTTTAGAAGATATAATAAATAANAGAGAGGTATATAAAACATGAAAATTATATCATGGAATGTTAATGGAATTAGAGCTGTAATAAAAAAAGGATTCTTAGATTTTATAAATGATTTTAATCCAGATATCATTTGTATTCAAGAAACAAAAGCTCATCCTGAACAAGTAGATTTAGATTTAGATAATTACAAATATAAATATTGGAACAGTGCAACAAAAAAAGGTTACTCTGGTACTGCAATTTTTTCTAAAATAAAACCTATATCTGTTCAAAATGACATGAATATAGAAAAACACGATGATGAAGGAAGAGTTATTTGTATGGAATTAAAAAATTATTTTTTAGTTACAGTATATACTCCAAATTCAAAAAGAGATTTAAGTAGATTAGATTATAGGTCAAAAGAGTGGGATAGAGATTTTTTAATTTATTTAAAAGAATTAGAAAAAATTAAACCAATTATTTTTTGTGGAGATTTAAATGTAGCNCATAAGGAAATAGATTTAAAAAATCCAAAAACAAATAAAAGAAATGCTGGTTTTACTGATGAAGAAAGGTTAGGTTTTGATAATTATATCAATTCAGGATTTTTAGATACATTTAGAATGTATAATAAAGAACCTAATCATTACACATGGTGGAGTTATATGTTTAATTCAAGAGCAAAAAATGTAGGATGGAGAATTGATTACTTTTGTATTTCTGAAATACTTAAAAAGAAAATTACTAAATCAATTATATTACCGGAAATAATGGGTTCAGATCACGCTCCTATTTTAATAGAAATAGATGAATAAATTTATATCAAAAAAAGAAGTAAAATATTTATCTTCNTTAAATCAAAAAAAATTTAGAAAACTTTATAATGAATTGATTATTGAAGGAGAAAAATTAATTTTTGATTCAATAAAGCATAATCAAAACATTAAAAAAATAGTTTACTCTAAAAAAAATAAAAATTTTGCCAAGCTTANCAAATTATGTAAACAAAAAAATATTCCTTTAAATTTATGTACAGAAAAAGATTCTTATAGAATTTCTGATACAAAAAATTCACAACAAATTTTTGGTTTAATGCAATGTAATGAAATAACAAATATATCTGACTTTAGTGATAAGATTAATAAACCATTTATTGTCTTAGATGGAATTTCTGACCCTGGAAATATGGGGACTATTTTAAGAACATGTAGCTGGTTTGGGTGTTATAATATAATTATGACAAGTGATTGCGTAGAATTTTATAATCCAAAAACCGTTAGATCAGCAATGGGTGCACATTTTCATCTTGATAACATTTTTATGGGAAGCGTAGAACAGATATTAGAATATTTAAATGAATTTAAATATCAAATTTTCACTGCAAGTTTAATAGGTGAAAATCTTGAAAATATAAAACTGAAAAATAATAATTGGGCATTAATTCTTGGAAATGAAACTAAAGGCATCTCTAATGATTTTGAAAAAATTTCTCACAAAATTCACATTCCAGGAAAAGGAAAAATGGAAAGTTTAAATGTTGCAGAAGCTGCTTCAATTGTAATACATTATCTCAGCAAATTTTAAACAAAAACCTTTCACAAAGTAGAAAAAAACCTTATGATACATGAAAATATATTGTCAACAATTGGAAATACTCCAATTGTCAAATTAAACAAAATTGCACCCGATTTAAAATGTAACCTTTANGTTAAATGTGAGCTCTTTAATCCAGGGGGATCTGTTAAAGATAGAATTGGCTTCAATATGGTTGTTGAAGCAGAAAAAGAAGGTAGAATTAAGCCTGGAGATACATTAATTGAACCTACATCAGGAAATACTGGTATTGGATTAGCGCTTGCTGCTGCAGTAATGGGATATAAAATGATTATAACCATGCCAAAAAAAATGAGTCAAGAAAAAGAGGACGTCTTGAAAGCTTTAGGAGCCAAAGTAATAAGAACAAGAACTGAGGCTGCTTTTGATGATCCAGATAGCTTAATTGGCGTAGCTAAAAAACTTAATAAAGAAATTCCCAACTCTCATATTCTTGATCAATATGGAAATATGAACAACCCAAATGCTCATTATAATTATACAGCACAAGAAATTATTGATGATTTTCCAAATGGTTTAGATATGATAGTTTGTGGTGTTGGTACAGGTGGAACAATCACAGGATTAGCAAAAAGATTAAAAAAAGAATATCCAAATATTAAAGTTGTTGGCGCAGATCCTTACGGTTCGATTCTAGGAGGTGGTGATGAAGTTTACCCATACCAAGTTGAAGGAATAGGGTATGATTTTTTTCCTGATGTATTAGATAATAATTTAGTTGATCAATATGTAAAAGTAAGCGATGAGGATTCATTTTCTACTGCACGTAAATTAATTAAAATGGAAGGTTTACTAATTGGTGGATCTTGTGGAACTGCAACATGGGCTGGTATTCAGGCTGCTAAAGAATTAAATGAAAATCAAAATTGTTTAGTTATTTTACCTGACTCAATTAGAAACTATTTAAGTAAATTTGTAAATGATGAATGGATGAGCGAACACAACTTTAAGGAAAAGTAATAATGTCTGGCTTTGATAACAGGCGTATGCTAGATACCATCAGACGATTAAATAGACGTAATAGCAAAATTACTCTTTACAAATANATAAACAAAATTCACCCATCTCAAATGGTATATGTTTATAGACATTTACATCCTGTAGAACGTACAAATATTTTTCAATATATCATTAGAATGGATGGTGTGGGCGAATTTATTAAAGAGCTAGATGAAATTTTAATTAAAGAACTATTTGCATCATTAGAAAATAATCAAATTTCTACCATCTTANATAAAATGCATTCAGAAGATATTGCTGAATTAATTGAAAATTTACCAAATNATCAATCTGTTAAAATTCAAGAACTTCTAAACAAAAAAGAGTTAGATGAAGTAGAGGTATTNCTGCAATACGACGATGAGTCTGCAGGTAGAATAATGTCGCATGAATTTATGGCTTTTGGTTCTGATTTGACAGTCAAAAAAGCTCGTGATAGGTTTAAAGAATATGGTGAAGATGTAGAAATGCCATTTTATATCTATGTAATAGACAAAGAAACTAATCAAATGGTTGGAATTACATCTTTACGACAATTATTACTATCATCTGAAAAAAAATTACTTAAAGATATTATGGAAAAAGATTTTATTTTTGTTAAACCTGATGATGATAGAGAAAAAGTTGCAAATGAAATGGCTGAATATAATTATCTGGCATTACCTGTATTAGATTCACAAAATAGGCTAGTGGGTATAGTTACAGTTGATGATATAATTGATGTTATCAGAGAAGAAGCAACTGAAGATATTCTTAAAATGGCTGGTGCAGGTGATGATGAAGACATTTTATTAAAGCCAGTTATTGAAAATGCAAAAACTAGATTTCCCTGGCTTATGGCAAGTTGGATAGGTGGTATATTTGCATTATTAATAATTTCTTTTTTTGAAAAAATTATGTTAGATCAAATAGTACTTGCTTCATTTATTCCTATCATAATTGGTATGGGTGGTAATGTTGGAACGCAAACAAGTACAATTATTGTACGTGGAATAGCAACTGGGCACGTAAATATAGATGAATTTTATAAAGTTATTATCAAAGAAATTAAAGTTGGTCTTATACTAGGTATAATTTATGGTATACTTCTTGGA
>NZRW01000026.1 GCA_002701185.1 Fidelibacterota bacterium | reverse complement strand
CATGGAAATCATTGTATGAGTATGGTTTAGATACAGATGGTTATCAAGATGGTGATGACATCGAAATTAGATTATTTAGTCAGGAATACGGCCAAGAGCTAAGAGTAATGGCTGACCTTAATGTAAGTACATATGGAGAATCTCCAATTACAATGGGAAGTATCCATGTATTAAATGAGCTTGCAGTTCCTGTTGAGTTTGGATTAGAGCAAAACTATCCAAACCCATTTAACCCATCAACAACTATTGATGTAAGCGTAGCTTCTGATAGTTACATTATGTTAAATGTATATGATATAAACGGACGTTTAATCTCGACTCTTGCAGATGATACGTTTGATACAGGATATCATTCATTTGTATGGAATGGGTTAGATCAGTCAGGAAACAAAGTATCAGCTGGTATTTATTTCTATAGTTTACAAACTAATGAAATGACACTGACTAAGAAAATGATATTAATGAAATAGTTATTTTAATATGTGATTTTTAATAAAAGGGTTTTTTCTTTATAGATTAAACCCTTTTATTTTTTATATTAGGGAACAATATTTTAATAGCAATAGTTAAATAATTAAGAACAATTAAATAAGGATATAAAGATGCGAAATATAATTTTAATATTATCAGGAATCTTTTTCGTTGGATCAATAGCATTTTCTCAGACATCGTATATGAATGAGAGCGAAAATACAAAAATTTTGAAAGAGATATTAAAAGAAATTGGTGAGTTAAAAAAAGGACAGGATAAACTAAAAAAAGAAATTGCAAATTTAAAGTCCGCAGCTCCTGCTAATTCTAATAAAGGTGTTGCTGCAAAAGGTGGAAAGAAAAATGTACCTATTGGAAACTCTATGGTACTTGGAAAAGCAGATGCACCTGTTACAATAACTAAATGGACAGACTTCCAATGACCGTACTGTGCTAAATCTGTCAGTTTGATAGATGAAATTATGGCTAAGTATCCTAATGATGTAAAAGTTGTTGTAAAGAATTTTCCTCTTAGTTTTCATAAACAAGCAAGAACAGCTGCTAAGTATGCATTAGCTGCAGATAGACAAGGAAAATATAAAGAAATGTATCATATGATTTTTTGTGGAACAACTGATTCAGTGCCTCAAGATCAATGTACTGCTTGGAGAAAACTAAAAGCTAATGAGCATTTACCTCTAGAGTATGCGGCAGAATTAGGCCTTGATGTTGAAAAGCTTAAAAAGGATATGGCTGATCCATACTATGAGGAACTTATCAAGAAAGAAAGTTTAGAGTTAGCACAAAATTTTGAAAGAAAATCTGTTCCTAAATTTTTAGTTGCAGGTCAAGAGCCTTCNAGTAGATCNGTTGCTGCTTGGTCAGCAATTATCGATGCTGAATTAAAAAAATAGTATTATTTTATAAATAATTTTAAAAGCTCCAATTATTAATTTAGTTGGAGCTTTTTAATTTTATGTGACTTTTATTACTTGATTTTAGTAATTTTATATATATATTGTAAATNATTATGAATTTGAATAAAGTATATATTATTTCTCTAATATTGTTTGGATATTGCATTCCATCTAATTGTACAGATTCAGATGCATGCAATTATAATCCTGATGCAATTAATGATGATGGTAGTTGTTATTATCCTTTAGATGATTGTGATGAAAATTTTTTAGATTGTTGTCCACCAANNGGTTTTGGGCATNNCCCCCAAACAAATCANTTAAGTTTAGGTATACAAAATGCTTATAAATTNAATTCAGAAAACAGCTTAGATATTTTTGAAGATTGGATTGGTGGNTTTAAAGTTATAGATGAAACTCAAGATGGTTTATGNNCCATNATTTCAGAANAATGTCCAGATGTTAATCATGATGGTTNTNTAACTCAAAACGCGGAATTTTGTATTGGATCNTATTATTGGAATGGNGATAACGGTAATAGTAGGGTACCTNTATATGGTTTTGATGGTGATCCATTTGGNTATTTAAATCCNGGNGATCAACCATATTTTAAACTTTTTGATTCTGATACAGANACTTTATACTTTATGTTAGCCTANAAAGANGGTGAAGAGTATCAGATAACTTATGAAGGAAATGCTCCTATTGAATTTNTTGAAATTGACTCATTAGTTGCAGANTGTCCATTTTACAATAANCTTGATAGTGATAATGATAATATTCCAGATACATGTGATCAATGTCCAAATGATGCTANNAANGATATTGATAATGATGGNATATGNGGNAANGTAGATATTTGNCCTGAAGATTTTTATAATGATATNGATGGTGATGGTATTTGTCATAGNGAAGATTTATGNCCTTATGATTTTTNTAATGATATAGATNATGATGGNATATGTGGNGATNTAGATGAATGTCCNAANGATNCNNANAATGATATNGATAATGATGGTNTNTGCGNTGATGTAGATGAATGTCCNAANGATNCNNANAATGATATTGATAATGATGGTATATGTGGTGATGTAGATGAATGTCCATTTGATATAAATAATGATATAGATGATGATGGTATATGCGATGATGTAGATCCGTGTGTAGGTGAATATGATGAATGCGGTGTGTGTAATGGTGATGGAATATCAGATGATGAGTGTGATTGTGAAGGTAATGTATTAGATGATTGTGGTGTATGTGGAGGCAGTGGTGTTGATGAAGATACTGATGGTATATGCGATGATATAGATTCGTGTGTAGGTGAATATGATGAATGTGGTGTGTGTAATGGTCAAAATTTAAATAAAGATTGTAATGGTGATTGTTTTGGAGATGCAGTTATAGATGACTGCAATGTGTGTTCAGGTGGTAATACTAACCATGAATTTAATAGTGATTTAGATCAATGTGACATCTGTTTTGGAGAGAATCTAAATCTTGATTGTAACAATGTATGTTTTGGAGATGGAATAGATTCTGATAATGATGGTATTTGTGATGATATAGATGATTGTGATGGAATTTATGATGAGTGTGGTATTTGCAATGGTGATGGTACATGGTGCCTAGAAGGTCATATTTCATTTGGAAGCCTAACAGAAACTCATTTAGATATATTATATGACTCACCTCTTGATATTGGAGGATATCAATTTAGTGTAACTGGTATTGATATTATCAATGCATATGGAGGAATATCTGGTGAATCTGGTTTTAATATTGCAAATAATAATGATACAGTTATTGCTTTTTCTCCTACTAATAGTTTAATCCCATCTGGTAGTGGAGTCTTAGTCATTTTAACTATTAATTATTTGTTAACTGAATCATGCTTTAATGATGTTGTAGTTTCAGATAATGATGGTGATGAAATAAATTTTAATTTAGGAATATGCATTGAAAATATTCCTTGTGATGATAATGACAATGATACAATATGTGATGAAATAGATGATTGCATAGGTGAATATGATGATTGTGGTGTATGTGGAGGCAGTGGTGTTGATGAAGATACAGATGGCATATGTGATGATGTAGATCCATGTGTAGGTGAATATGATGAATGTGGTGAGTGTAATGGTGATGGAATATCAGATGATGAATGTGATTGTGAAGGTAATGTATTAGATGATTGTGGTGTATGTGGAGGCAGTGGTGTTGATGAAGATACNGATGGTATATGTGATGATGTAGATCCNTGTGTAGGTGAATANGATGAATGTGGTGNGTGTAATGGTGATGGTTCTAGCTGTTTAGAAAATTTTATTATAGAATACCCATCAAAGTTTTATTTATCTTTTTCATATCCAAATCCATTCAATCCAGTAACTACATTTAACTATGGAGTACCAGAACATNCAAATATTAAGATAATAATATANAATTCTGTNGGGCAAGTNATTAGTACACCAATTAATTACTTTCATACTNCAGGAAACTATACATATACTTGGAATGCTAGTAATTACTCAAACGGTGTNTATTATTTTCAATTAATATCAAACCAATTAACAATAACTAGAAAAGCTACTTTATTAAAATAAGTTTTGGTAGGATTTTGTTAAACTCTAGATTTAAAGCTTTTTTGTCTTTATTGTTATAAATGATAAAATCAGATAAACTTATTTTTTTTTCATCAGATAATTGCAAGCTCATTCTTTTTTTTATTTGTGAAAGATCTAAGTTTTTTCTTTTCAAAGCTCTTTCTAATCTTATNTTTCTATCAGCAGTGACTAAAATTATATAATCAAAAAAATGATTGAAGTTTGCTTCAAACAAAAGTGCAGCATCTACTATAAAAAAATCATATTTATCATTTTCTGCTTTTCTAAGTGAGCTTTCTATCAACATTGAAACTTCTGGCCAAACTATACCATTGAGAATCTCTTGNTTTTTCTTGCTCTCAAATGCCTTTTTTGCTAATTTTTTAAAATCTAAATTATTGCTAGTTACAATTTGGTTACCAAAAATATTAATTATTTTTTTTTGTAATACNGAATGCTTANTTAGATGATTTTTAGCTTCTTTATCTGCGTTAAAAATATAAGAATTGTGGTTTTCAAAATATCTGGTTAAAGTTGTTTTTCCAGAACCAATATTTCCAGTAACACCAATTTTTATCATTTTAGTTCATTTAAAATATTGTGTTTAACTGTTTGGATTTCTTTAGAACCGTCAATATTAATAACATTAGATTTATAGAATTCAATAAGAGGTTTTGTTTGGTTATGATAAACAGTCAAACGATTTCTTACCGTTTCTTCTTTATCATCTTCTCTTATAATTAAAGGTTCATTTGTTTTATCATCTAAATTTTTATTTTTTGGTGGATTATATTTTATATGATATGTTCTTCCTGATTCAGGGTGAACTCTTCTTCCACCCATTCTTTTTACTATGTCATCATCATCTACATTNATTACAATTACATGATNTAATTTTTGATTTGTTTTATTAAATAATTCTTCTAATCCCTCAGCTTGCACTAAGGTTCGAGGNAAACCATCAAGTATGAAACCATTNTTACAATCTTCATCTTTAAATCTTATTTCCATCATTTCAAGAATTAAAGAATCTGTAACAAGCTCTCCCTTATCCATGAATTCTTTGGCTTTAACACCTAATTGTGTATTATTTTTAACATGTTCCCTTAACATATCACCGGTAGATATTTGAGGTATGTTAAATTCTTTCATTAAAAATTTAGATTGAGTTCCTTTTCCTCCACCTGGAGGACCAAGTAATAGTATTCTCATTATATTTCCTTATATTAAAATCCCAGCAATTGTTGCTGTTAACCAAGATGCTAAAGCTCCACCAAACATCGCTTTTGTTACTAATTTTGCTAAATCTTTTTTTCTTTCAGGTGCTATAGAACCAATACCACCAAGTTGTATTCCAATTGAAGCAAAATTTGCAAAACCACATAGTGCATAACTAGCTAAAATTGCAGTTTTATCAGAAATTGGATTTGCTCCTGCTTGAATATCTGCCAAATTCATATAAGCAATAAGTTCAGTTAAGACAATTTTTTGTCCTAACAAACTACCAAGGATATGTGATTCTGACCATGGNGCACCCATTAAGAAAGCTAATGGCATAAAAATATATCCAAAAATATCTTCAAGTGATGTTTCAAACATACTTAAAATATAATTAGATAAAGAAATTAAGGCTACAAATGCTATTAACATAGCAGCAATATTAGCTGCAAGNTTTAATCCTTCAGTAGCACCATTACCTAANGATTCTAACACATTACCTTCAACTGGTTCATTTAAATTTGTTGAAAGTTGATCAAACTCTTCATAGCTATTTGTTTTTTCAGATTCAGGGTACATTATTTTTGCAATAACTAAAGCTGCAGGTGCGCTCATTATTGATGCTGCCATTAAATGTCCNGCAATACCAGGTATATTTTCTAACATTCCAACATAAATTGCCATTACACCTCCAGCAACAGTAGCAAAACCGCCTGTCATAATAGCCATTAATTCTGATTTAGTCATTTTAGATACAAAAGGTTTTATAACAAGAGGTGCTTCAGTTTGTCCAACAAAAATATTTGCTGAAATACTTGTTGTTTCTGGACCNCTTGTTTTCATTGTTTTTTGCATAACTACTGAAACCAATTTGATTNCTTTTTGCATTAGACCAATATGATATAGTACTGCCATTAAAGCTGAGAAAAATATNACAGTTGGAAGTACAGAGAATGCAAAATTTATGACTGCTGGATGCATTTTTCCATCNATGAATGAAGCAAATAAAAATTCGCTACCATCATTTGAAAAACTAAGTAATTTTTTAATTAGTTTATCAAACCAAGAAAAAATTGGTTTTCCAAAAGGTGTAACTAGAATGAAAATACCAAATAATAATTGNAGTCCTAAACCCCATACTACTAAACGAATNTCTATATTTCTTTTNTTATTTGACATTAAATAAGCTATTCCTAGTATTGCTAGGANACCTAAAATTCCAGTAAATCTTTCCATTACTTCTCCTTATTTATAGTTCANAGCACTTTCGGCAACGTGCTTCATATTTATCAATCTCTCCAATAACAACTTGATTTTTCTCACTNGATATTCTTTGACTAAAGTTAGCTGGATCTCCACATTGCATACATATAGCATTTACTTTAGTAACAAATTCAGCGTCAACTAAGAGTTGAGGCATAGGACCAAATGGTATTGCTTGATAATCTTTTTCTAATCCAGCTATAACTACTCTTTTCCCATTTCTAGCTAAATCTTTACAAATAGTAATCAGCTTATTATCAAAAAACTGAGCTTCATCTATTCCAACAACATTTGCATTTTCAGANAGTTTTTTAATATCATTAATATCGTTTACAGCTACTGATTTAATTTTTCTTTGATTATGAGAAACGATATAATCTTCACTATATCTGTTATCAAGTGCCGGTTTGATAATAGTAACATTTTGTTTAGCTATTTTTGCCCTTATCAGTCTTCTAATAAGTTCTTCTGTTTTTCCACTAAACATTGGTCCACATATAACTTCAATCCAGCCGCTATTTTTTGGAGAATTTCTCATATCTAAATGTAAGTTTTTTTTATATTTGTTACAATTGTATCTATTGAAACTTTATTTTTTCCACCAAAGGGTACTATTAAATCTGCATAATCTCTTGAAGGTTTGACATATTTTGTAAACATAGGTTTAACAGTTTTATTATATTGTTCTATTATTCCTTCTATAGTTCTACCTCTATCATTCATATCTCTTTTTATTCTTCTTAACAATCTTATATCACTAGGGGTATCAACATATATTTTAATTGAAAGCAAATCTCTTATTTTTTGTTTATGTAGTGCAAAAATTCCTTCCATAATGATAACTTTAGCATTTTCAATCTTTTTAGTTTCGTTTTCATTCCTTGTATGAGTTTTATAATCATAAACTGGCGAATGAATCGTTAAATTATTTTTTAATTTGGATAAGTCTTCATATAATAAATCAAAATCTATGGAATCTGGATGATCAAAGTTATTTTTTTCTCTCTCTTCAAAAGATAAATGAGCTAAATTTTTATAGTATGAATCAATTTCTATTACTTGCACAGAATTATCATTAACTTCTTTAAGAATATTTTTAACTAGTCTGGATTTTCCTGATCCAGAACCTCCAGCAATTCCTATGATATGTACATCATTCATTTTATTTCAAAACTCCCCTTAATTTTTTTGGTGTTACCAACATTATCTTTAGCAATAATTTCTAATGTATGTTCTCCCTCTAATAATTCTTCATCAAATGTATATTGAACTAATTTTCTATATGGAATATAATCAAAAAGTATATTTTCACCATCAATTTTAACTTGTATATTTTTAATATCAGAGATTCCTGAAAGTTCATCATCAATATTAAAGGAAAGTATTTTTAAGTCTTGAAATCTATATGTAGAATTAATATTTGGTATTAGATTAGTTATAACTGGGTTCTTATCATCCTTAATTAAAGCAAATGTCTCATTAGATAGAACAGATGTTGAATATTTATTATTATCATATGTAGTTTTTAAATAAATCCAATCATCTTTTTTATCATCAAAATAGTAAATTCCAACCCCATTATCTTTAGTTTTAGATTCAAAATGTATATTTAAATTATTATCAAATATTATGGTATTTGGATTAACTATATATGAATTGGATATAAAGTTTAGCATGCCATTTTTATCATTTTCTTTTTCTTCTACCCAAAAAAAAGTAGTGTCATTTACAAAATTTTGATTTTGATCAATTACAAAGTTGTTTGTTTTTATAAACAATCCTTGGTTTGGGTAATACAAAGTTGAATTTATTGGCTTTTTAATATTAACTATTGGTTTTGTGTTATATGAAATTTCTAAGAATTTAATATCAGTCAAATCATGGAAATTTATAACATCACTTGTTAGTATATTTTGTTCTACTCTTTGAGTATCAAATGTTAAAATGGTATCATTNTTAATTANATTTATTGTGGCAGTATGGTTTGAAAACTCATCTTCTATAAATTGCAATAAACAACCATGTTTAAAATTTTTGATTTTAAAATCACCTTTTATTTTTGAATTATTATCNTGACTGCTATAGTATAATATTTTTGAGTTTACACCATCAATACTTTTTCCTGAAATTTTCAATACATTAAATGGATCTCTAAGTTGACTTTTATTAATTGCAATCAACTTATCATTAGTAATAAATGAATCGATTGATTTTCCATCGTATTTATTACATAGTTCAACTTTATAATCTCTAATATTGCTTAGCTCATCAACTTCAATATCAATAGTTTCATCAGATTCATTGAAATTCAAGATTAATTCTTTATTTTGATTTGCAGAAATTGTAGCGAATATAATTATACTATTTTCATTGATATCATTTGCTTTGATAATGATATTATGTATTCCTGGTTCTAGTTTATAACTTGGCCATGATCTTTTATCAATAAATGTTAAACTTGGTGTGGTATTATATAAATTATAAAATCTCTCATGAGTAGTTCTTTTTAGATTATAATTTCTCTCTTTTAAAACTAAAGGACCATCAGAAAAATTATGTTCATTATATTCAACTTTATATTTTATTTCTCCATCAATATAAAGTTCTATATTATATAGACCATAGTTAAATGGTTGCTTATTTACTTTATCTTCTATATTAAGAGATATTCCAAACTCACCTAAAACAGAAACTGTATCTTTAACAATGTACTCTGTTTCACTATTTTTTATAATATCATATTGTTTAATATCTGAGAATCCATCAATTTTTGTTGTTTTTGATTTTGGAATGAATGCTATTTTTTGTGGAATTGGCGCAATATCATCTTCAAGGTTGTAGAATTTATTTAATGGATTTAAACTAATATTATTTTTATCTCGAATTTCAAAATGTAAATGTGGACCAGATATNGTACCCGAATCNCCTGTGTAACCTATAATTTCACCTCTTTTAACATTCAATTCTTGTTTTTCAAAGTAATGCGTAAAAACTTGTTTGTTATAATCTTTTTTTAAGATAGAGACAATATTATCAATTTCAGGAGAAAATTTATCAAGATGGGCATATACAGCTAAATTACCATCATTGAGTCTTAGATATAAAGTCTTTCCATAACCTTTATAATCAAGTTTGATTTTTTCAACATANCCATCTTCTATNGCATAAGTTTCAAAACCTATTTTACCATAAGTTCTTATATCAATTCCTGCGTGATATCTACGAGGTCTTTCTTCTGCAAAAAAGGCNGTTATTGTATTACTTGCATTTGTGGGCCACAAATAATTTTGACCAATAAGACAAAGATTTATGAATGCTAAAAAGANTAAATAAGACATAGATTTCATATTTATAATCTAGTTAAAAAATAAGGAAATTTGTAAATTATTATAATATTATGAGTTATTCTTTAAAAATAAAAAATTTTTTTAAAAAAAAATCAAATAGTAACAAAACAGTAAAATCTAATATTTCAATTTCTAAAGTTTCTTCAGCACCAAAAAGTATACTTGTTGTTTTCCCATTTGAAGAGGATTTTTTTAGAGTAGCAAGTTATTCATATAGAAATTTACCTTATGATAAAAAAGAAGTTAACTTTCATTATGTGATTAATTCAGCATTTAGTGGTTCATTTAGTTTAAGAAGAGGTACTATACACCATCTATCTATTGATTCTAATGCAAAAATTGTAAATTTAAAAAGTATAATTGATTCATTAAATGAGACGAATTTTGATATTATTATTGATCTAAATATTAATTATGATTCTAAAGTGGAGAACTTTATATTAATGCAGGATTCAAATTTTAAAATTGGTTTTAAACATGAAAAATCTGATATACTTTATAATGTACAATTAGATATTTCTAAATCTCAGATAGCTGAAAATGGTTATCAGAAAATATTGGATTTGATATGAAAAATATAATTATTTATGAAGATAGTAATTTTGAAAACTTAGCTCCGTTTTCAATTAATCATGCATCCTTTGAATTAAAATGCGGTATTTTTTCTAATTTAGACAGAATAATAAAATATTATAATAATTCAAATATAATTCTAATAGTTAGACAAGAATTAGAGAATTTAATAAAAGAAAGATATTCAAATCATGAAGTAAACCCAAAAAAAATACCACCAGGGATATGTATTAATGGAGCCTTAATTTTTGATAAGGATAATATTGACACATCATTTAAAAAACCCATAAAATATAAAGAAAAAATAGTTGGGTTTAATTTAATCGATAAATTAGATATTGATGAATTTCAAAATTATTTACACAATATAGCTAACGGAGTTGACAAAGATGTATTATGTATTAATTATCTATGGGAATGCATTGATTTATTTCATTCCATAATCAAGCTTGACATAGATTATTATATTGATAAAAATCAATTGATTAAATCTAAAGATGTTTTTTTCGTCAATGAAAAAAATATTTATATTAATAATTCAGTAAATATAGAACCGGGTTGTATAATAGATGCAACAAATGGTCCCATTGTTATAAATAAAAATGTTGTTATACAATCTGGGTCAATTATAAAAGGACCATCATTTATTGATGTAAACTCAACTATTAGTAATGGAGCCAAATTAAAGGGAAATGTATTAATTGGTGAAACTTGTAAGGTTGGCGGTGAAATTACAGACACTATTTTCCATGGTTACTCAAATAAGGTTCACGATGGATTCTTAGGACATAGCTACGTTGGTGAGTGGGTAAATTTAGGAGCAAACACTAATAACAGTAACTTAAAAAATAACTACAGTACAATAAAGTTTAAGTTTCCAAATAAATCACTTAATACTAACAGAACATTTCTTGGAGTAATGATAGGTGACTTTACAAGAACTGGTATAAGTACAATGATAAATACTGGATCGTATTTTGGTTTGGGGGCAAATATATTTGGAGGAGACTTTCAAAACAAATTTATTGATTCATTTGCTTGGGGAAAAGAATCTAAAGTGGATTTTGAAAAATTCATAGATACATTGAAAATTATGAAAAAGAGAAGATCAAAAAAACTAACCAAAACCGAAGTTCAATTTCTTAAAAAATTGTATGATAAGATAAATCTATAGCTTTCTTAATTTTTTAAATAATCTACTTGTTTAATGTTGATTATTAAAATATATTCTAGCCTATTTTACAACCAATTTTCGGAGAAAATTTAATGACATTTGAGGGAATTATTTGTCCAGTATGCTCTGGACCATTGAAAGAAGAAAATTTTTTAGGAGCGATTGTTTGTCCTCACTGTAATACTAAATTAAAGCAAAAAAAGTATATAGCNTTNTTNGAATTTTTAATGATGCAAGGNCTAGTTACNGATATAGATTTTTTTGATGAATCGTTATATGGACATGAAATTCAAAAGTCCGAAACTGAAGAAGAATTACTTGATGAAACTATACATGATGAATATGAAGATAAAAGTGAAAAAATGGAATTTATTGATGAAAAGCATCAGCTGAAAGAATCTGATACAAATGAAGAAGAATTTAGAAAATGGAAGGGCATCGAAGAAGATTGGGAAGATTTTAATAAAAAAGATAACGATGATAAAGATTAAATGAAAGAAAACAAGAAAAAACAAATTAAAATTGAACTTAAAGAAGAAGTAGCTCAAGGCCACTACGTAAACTTACCAATAGTTGGTTTCTCGCAAGCTGAGTTTATTTTAGATTTTATCAAAGTAATTCCAGGAATTTCAAAAGCTGATGTTAAATCAAGAATGATAATGTCACCAATGCATACTAAAAATCTACTTTTACTTTTAAATGCAAAACTAAAAGAATATGAGAAGAAATTTGGTAAGATTCAATCACCTAAAAAAGAAATTGAATCTCAAAATATCAAATTACCTGATGATGTATTACCTAATTAATTTTTGATATAATACAATCAATAACGAACTAATCATAATACCCATTAGTGCTCCAAAAATAACATCAATTGGATAATGAACACCAATATACACTCTAGATACACTTATTAAAAATGCTAATGTTATAAAATATTTTTTTGCATCAGTATATAAATAACCCACAATCAAAGATAAAGCCCATATATTTGCTGAGTGATTAGATGGAAAAGATTTTTGTGAGCTTTGTGTTTGTTTGTAGCTACCATCTTCATTTTGTGAAACTTTAACTAACAAATTAATTTTACTAGGTTCTATAGTCATATAAGGCCTATCTCTAAGTTTATAATCCTTAATATAGCTTCCAAATTGATCAGTAATAATTATTGTTAATGGTATTAAAACAATGAGTCCCAATCTTTGCTTTTTATGTTTCAAAATACAGAAAATCCATAAAATTAGTAATGGAGCAACAAATAGTATATTCTTATGAAAATCGTGGAAAAAAATAAAAAAAGAATCAAAAAATGAATGATTTAAATAAATATTAATTAATTGAAATATAAAATTATCAATTTCTAATAATANATTTATCATTTATTAATGTATGTAATTAAAATTCGTAGCAGTCACCAAATTCAACAGGAATAGGTTGACTATTTTGATTAGAAAATGCACCAGTACCAAGATTTAAGCATGCCTGATCAGAAGATGGAGTAAATTGTAAATTTGTAAGAATTCCTGATCCTGCACCAATAAAAGTTCCTGAAAATGAAAAACCAATCACTGTAGGTCCACCAACTGATAAAGTAAAACCAGCATCTTGAGCAAGTCCTCCAGATGCAGATGATAAGGTTGTGCCATCAACATTAAATTGAAATCCATAAATATAATCTGAGTCATTATCATATTCTGGAACTTCAATATTTATTTCCATTGTACCATTATCTAAGTTTACAGCACCAATTGATAATTGGATTGGTGTNGTNAAATCNCAGCAACTATCGCTTGTTCCATCATCACATATTGTTGCTTCATCCCAATAATTATCAGCTAAAGGATCTGAGCANCCATAAACTATACAGCTTCCATCATCAATAAAATTACATGGGGGAATAATATTAACACCAAAAGCAATACATTCATTATCATCTTCATCACAGTACCAATTTTCAGCATTATTATTTGAACAGCCTAAGATGGTATTAATATGATTATTACTAATATTATCTTCACAAACTAATTCAGCATCAGAATCTGAATCACATTCATCCCAAGCTCCATCACCATCATTACCACAATCACAGCAACCATTGTTGTTAGAATCTAAACAATAAAGTTGAGCTTGAGGTTCATCGCATCCACAGCCTAAATCTGCATAATTTTCTTCTAAACCAGTACCTCCACCTACACAATTATCACAATCATCAATAAATGCACCAAATTCAAGTCCATTANCTAAATCTATTTCACCTTGTGGTGTAGATGGATCACAAACTTCATTGCAATCTAAATCTTGATTTGGNACAATTCCAGTATCACCACCAGCACAAACACCACAATCATCACGCTCAGCACTACCACCATTTACACCATTGCAATCTTCATTACATTCTTCTTGACCAGTGTTACCACCAACACAAGTATCACACCCATCAATATAAGCTTCACCATTGCATACATTGTTACAATCAATATTATCTTGATTTATATCTGAAGAAAAACATGTATCATCTAANTCATTAGAATTATCACACCAACCACTCTCAGGTGTATTACATTGTAATTCAGAAATATCAGGATTACCTAAACCATCATTATCTTGATCTTGATAAAATATAATTTCTTGAGCATCTCCACCACAAACATTTAGACAGTCATCATCAAAACAGTTTGATTCATTTTCAGCAAACATATCATAATTACACTTATCTTGTTGCATGCAACCTAATGGGGGAGAGGATGGATAATCCACATTAGTAACACACCTAAATCCAGTGTTATTCGATACTTGATTAAAAATACTATAACCAGTGTAGCCAATTTTAAGTTGTGTAGTATCACTATCAAAAGCACCACCAACTTTAAAATAAACTTCAGGTACTGAAGAAGTCGATGTATGTTCCCAAACATTTCCAGCCATATCATACAAACCAAANGCACTTAAACTTAGATTTAAATTTAAAAGCCCATTATAATAACCAACNNCAGTTGTAGTAGTATTATTATAATTAGCATAGTTTTCATTAATTTCATTACCCCATGGGTAATTCCAATCATTATTATGTTTNGCAGCCAATTCCCACTGTTCAGTTGATGGTAAGCTCCATCCATAATGATTAGCATAAATATTTGCTCCAACCCAAGTAACTCCAGTTACAGGATGATCAAGATAGATTGATTCCGAACCATCTTCTTCNTTTGGTAAGTAAAATGTTTGTAATTCACANTCATACCTAATTTTACCACCTTGGTTACTATAATCAGCGTTAGTATCATATATATTGTAACCGTTTTTATAAACACTATAAGAACCCTGAGGTATATTTTGATTTCCAAAACTAGCCTTCACATTTACATACCACCATTCTGTAGGTTCGTATTGATCGCCAACATCTCTATCATGACATAGCTCAGGATTTCCATAGTTATTACCATTTTCATCACCCCATAATACATCAACTANCTCAACTTCTAAATTATCATTTGAATTTAAGAAATTTATGAAGTCTCTATTTGTTACAGGAAATCTCATCATACTAAACTGGTCNTTAACANTCATAAAGACAGGATCAATAGTATCTGGATTGATATCNATATAGTTTAGATCAATGGAATGAATATCCGAAGACACAATATCTGAAGTACCATCTTCATTGAAATTGATAAGTTCAGCTCGAATTTCTAAAGTTTGATTTGAAGTAGATGGAGGTTGATAGTGTGCTGTTAATGAATTAGCTAAACCACTAAAAATTAGATTATTNTTAACATAAATTTGAGCTAAATCAACAGATTGCCAATTTTCAAGTTCAGCAATGATTTCTATAGTACATTCTTCGCATGTTATAGATGAATTATCTTCNGGATATAAAATATTAATTACTGACACTAAAGATTCTTCTTTGGNTTCATCTTTTTCACAAGAAAAGAAAACCATTAAGAAAAGAATAATATATATGATTTTATATTTCATCTAGAATCCAGTNGAAAATCTCATTACAATTTGTCTGCCCATTTTAGCACCACCAACAATTTCTCTATGAACATCATTAAATATATTTAGACAAGANATGGATGCTGAAAGGTGGTTGTTAAATTCGTATTTATAATGAACATCAAATAGGTCATAAGGGCCAATTTCTCCTGACCAAATTCCATCTTGCCAAGCAAATTGATCAACATGTCTGTAACCAATAGAAAGCATTCCATAATCATCATTTTTATAATTGAAATTAATNTTCCATTTAAATTTAGGAGCATTTATAGGATCATTTCTTCTAGTAAGCTCATTATAAAATTCAGTTGTATTGTACCAAGAAAAATTACCATTAAAAAACATTTCATCGCTGATGATTTGGGTAAATGCCATATCTATTCCCTGCGTCCAAACATTTCCGTAATTCAATACACCTAAAATTATTTCTGGGGGACTAGTAGCTCTACCTTGAACATTATCTGAACTACATGGGTAACTTTCACATTCATATTCAGCCATACCTTCTTGTGGACTCCATTCATCAATTCCAACTTTATCTAAAAGATTATAATTTATTCCATATTGATTAGTAGTAGCATCAGAATATATCCATGGTAGCCCATTTCCATCAAAACCAAGCTGAGCAGGAGTATATACATTACCTGTTTCTAAATCAACAAAGCCCCATTCTCCAGGATCTCTTGGGTCACCATCACCATTTTTGTCATCTTGATCCCAACCAAAGTCACTTGCCCATACATCCCAATCTCCATCATCATCTAGGCCATTCCATCCTGTANAGTANGGAGGGTTTGAGTTGTTTTGATTGCCAGGAATAAACCCTGCAAATTCAAAATCATCGACTGTAGCCTCNGANCCATCAGAATTATATCTATAAATAACTGTTGGAGTTATATAGGTTGCTGGNCTGAAAAAATCTGTGTAATGATTAACATAATAATCAAGAGACATTATTGCACCAAAATCAAAGATTTTTTTATAACCTATTTCAAAACTATTTATTTTTTCTGATTTAATTGCAGGTATATCTGGAATATATCTTTCACCATCTCTTACATCACTTGGCTTAATAATATAACCATCACCATTGGGTTCTGGTATGTANACAAGNAAGTTTGTNGTATCAAGTGGTATCCAATCAGATGGAACACCTTCAAATGTATCATATAAAAAGAAATATGGCATATCTTGAATTCTATCTATATAGTTTTCACNAAAGTTGTATTTACCATAAAATTGAGCTTCACCATTAGCATCATAATACATTGGTTGACTTATATTTGTATCTTCATTTACTCTTAAGTAATTTGTTCCATCTTTATTACCTCTTAAGTAAACACTAAATATTCTAAAATCTTGAACATAATAGTTTGTAAATAATTGAGTAGTAGTAGGTGTATTAAATGCTCGACCAAATGTTAGTCTCCATGACTCAGTTGGGTGAGGATCATACATAAGCCCAAATTTAGGACCAAATTGCCATTTATGNCCAAATAAATCAACACCTTTATCTTCTTCAAGTTGATCATGATAATCTAATCTTGCAGCTAAAATGAGTTCCCATTTATCAGACCANAATTTNGATAGTTTGGAAGATGATTGAAAATAAAATCCACCTTCATTTGCTATGGCATTGTCAAATTCAGCTTCATCATCAATTATGCCNTTACCATTTTCATCNCTACCATTAGGNCCATCATTTAAAATAGTTCCTTTTGTTACAGGTTCTGTTCTAAAAAAGTCAATACCCCATGTAACATCTGTATCAAGTGATTTAATTTTAAAATTATTTTGTATTTGATAAGCTCTATTTTTAGATAAATCAGTTATAACATCACCTCTTAAATAACCTCTAGTATCACCAGAGTAACTACTATTTAGATAAGTTTGAAAAAACCAATTATCATAACTGAATTTTAACTGATTAAATCTGTATTCCCAACCATCAAGTAAATATCTACCAACACCTGTTACAACTTGAGATTTTGACCAAGAATATCCAGATTGCATTGTAATATCAAGATCATCTAAACCTAAAAATGGTATCCCATCAATATCAATACGNGCTTCAACTTTTCTATTATCTATCTCAAAATCTGGGTAATCATCATACAAGTCGCCATTTGTATCATTAATTTGTTGAAAACGTCCAACTAGTTCATTTTCTCCACTATCACAACCAAAACAACCATCACCAGTATCATAGTTACCATCAAGTTCACCTGTATCGATTGGATTTAGGCCATTACCTTCACCTGCATCTCCTGTGCCAGGTATACCATCTTGACCCCAATCCTCAAAATATTCTCCCTGATCATAAATTCCGTTTGGAGGAGGCCAAATATCTGTATTTGCATCAAACTGATAGTTAAAATCATAGGTATCCGCATTATCAATAATACCATTATTATTATTATCAAGCCATGCATCTCCCGGCTGCCAAATGCCATCACCTTCACCCTCATCGAATGTATAATTCACTCCATCTAATCCGTAATCCAAATGTCCACCAAAAGATAATGTTGGTTCTCCAACTTCATATGTATCATTTCCACCCTCATCAATAAAATAGTCACCAGCTANACCATCATTTCCAAAATCTTGTGTATATACATCAAAGATAATAGTAAAATCATCTTCAACCCACATGTAATCACCTCTTATGTGATCATCAGTGCTGACTTGGCCATCAACATAGTACCATGGATTGTCTTCNCCATTTAATTGTTCTTCTTTTCTACCATCATAAATGATAATTTTTAAATCAGAATCTAAAGTTTCGCCCCAATTGCTTATTCCATTTCCATCATGATCATATTCCCATGATTCATCAACCTGACCATTACCGTTATTATCCATACCATCATAAGATAAATCATATTCATCATCAATATTTTCATCTATGATTCCATCTCCATCATTATCAATTCCATCTGCTTCAAAGAAGTCTTCATCAATTAGTCCATCACCATCATCATCATAGCCGTTTACCCAGTCTTCGCCCATAATTCCATCACCATCAGGATCNCCNGTATNCATACCTTCACCATTNCCAATTAGGATTATATCTGTTGTTCCATCTTCNAGAGTGATTTCAACATATTTTGTTACAGNNTCCCAANNNGATTCTGANCCTGGNTCNCCTATAAATTCATTTTCTTGATATACACCATCACCATTTANATCATTCCANTACTCATCAATATTCCANCCATCAGANCTTACAATTTCTTTTATAGTTTCCCAGTTNGCTTCTTGATCATCACTTAAAGTAAANGCANTATTCCATGGATTNTTGTCTTTACCATCAATAGTTCTATTNGGTGCACCAATCCATGTATANTGATGATTTTTCCATTCGTCTTCAGATATAAATTCCCATTCATAAGCATTTAAATATGAACCTGAAACTTTAAAGCTGATATGGTCATTCAATTTTTTAGCATANCTACCATTTATTTTTCTTAATTGTCGTTCATCACTGGTACCACTAGCATGTAAAGAAAANCCTTCAGANGNAGCAGGAGGTTTTGATACAATATTGACTACTCCACTATGAGCGTTTGCACCATACAATGCTGTTGCAGGCCCTAAAATTACTTCCATTTTTTCTATATCATCTTGAGATTGTGGAATAGTATTATATGATACTACTCTTAANGCNGGAATATTTGCTACTCTNCCATCAGTTAATGTTAANAGTCGTGANCTAAAACTACTATTGAAACCTCTTACAGAAATTGAATAACTATCCATACCTGAAGCTGTATAATCTACTCCTTTTAAACCTTTTAAATAGGATCCTAGATTAGTACTTGATTCAACTTGAATTCTTTCTGAAGAAATTAATTCTTTAGTTGCTGGAGAATTGGTTATTTTATCATTAATTGTTTTAGTTGAGCCAACAATTTCTGCACCCTTAACTTTAATATTTGAAGGAGAGAGCATAATATCCAAATCAACGAGCTCTTTATCAAATAAGCTTACTTCTTGACTAAATTGTTCATATCCAAGATATTTAATAGTTATTGTATAAGAAGAGTTGTTNGGTATGTCNGTAATNATATATTGNCCATCNANATTGGTACTTCCNCCNAGAGAAGTATTTTCTAGATAAACATTAGCTCCTATTAGAGGGTTTCCATTGTTTTCATCGTAAACTTTTCCTCTAATTGTTGCAGCAAAATTGAAAACAAAAAACAAGCTACAAATAAATATTTTAAATGTTAGTTTTGACATAACTTCTAAATTTAAGAAAATTTAATCAAAATCTTGCAAAAAAATAAAAAAAACCCTCATTTTATTAATGAGGGTTTTTTTAATGTATAGTTGTTTGAAACTATTATTTTACTAGCATCACTTTTTGAGAAGCTAGACCATTTGCAGTTTCAGCTTTCACTACGTACATACCACTTGAGAAGTTAGTTGCATCCCATGTGATGTTGTAGCTTCCAGCATCCATTGTATTATTTACTAATGTTTCAACTACTTGACCCATAACATTATATACATTCATTGTTACATGACCTGCATTACCAACATTTAGTTCAAAACTTGTTGTTGGGTTAAATGGGTTAGGATAAGCCGAACCTAAAGAAATAGCTTCAGGATTAACTACATCAACATAATCATTGCTATTTGCAGCAAAAGTTTCAACAATTTCAAACTGACCAACAGCTGTAAATAGGTCATTGCTTTCAGGAGCAACAATCATCAAAGTTGTTTTTGTTCCTTCTGTATTATATTTAGCAATAAACGCATCATCTGTTAATTCAATTTCAAAGTCTTCACCGTGATTTAGTGTCATTTGAACAGCACCAACGTAACCATTAGATTCCATGCTTACAGAATTATCATTATTAAAAATTTGAATTTCTGTAGCATCAATTCCTCTATTACCAAGGATAGCTTGAACGATACCAACAACATCAAGAATATTAACTATTCCATCAACATTGATATCAGCGTTACAAACCTGATTATCAGTTAACTCTTCAAGACCTAAAATAGCTTGAACTAAGTTAACAACATCAAGAATATTAACAACATCATCAAGTGTAACGTCACCATTAGCAGCACATTCATCAATTTCATCAAAATCGATATATACTTCTCTTACCTGTAATTCAGGTATACATAATGGGTCCATAACCATTGATAAACGACCACCACAATCACTAGGATCTTGATCAGCTAGGCAGCTTGGATCAAAATCATATGATCCATCAGAAGCCAAGAATGCAGCATTACCTGTTTGGCTATATTGAAGTGCATTCCATGTAAAGAATCCACCCCATTGTGCAAATTGTGCATCCATTAGGTAGAAGTTTCTACCAGCACTATCACCATAAACACAATCAGCAACCCATGCGCCTGCAGCAGCACTACATAAGCCTTCAGCACCATAAGTTAGCATTAATAGTCCATAGCAATCCCATACAGCATTTGTGAAAATATAACCTTCTGTACATGCAGATGCATCATCAGCAGGATAAAAATCATGAGTTACAATATCGTAACAAATTGTTGTTGCTTCAACTGATTGTTGAGCAAGAGCTGTTAGGCCAGCACATGTTTCTTGATCAAAACCAAGATCCATGCAAGCAGCCATGAATGCAGCTGAAGGATCGCCACCAAGAGCAAAACATCCATCTACAACATCTGGGAAATTATTACCATCAGCATCACCTTGTAGGCCACTTGTACACGCAGCTTGAACACCGCCACCTAAAGCACCACCTACAGTTTCTGCATCACCTAGAATATCTTGGTTAAAACCACATTCTGGATTCATAGCCGTTGTACCAAAATAAGGTACACCAAAGATTCTGTCCATTGCTTCACCTTCAGCAGTACAAGCTGGAGATGGAACAACATTTCCATCAGCATCTAATTCAAAACATGAAGATGTAGCAGCGTTTGCTACACAAAGATCATCTTCACATGGATCTAATGGGTCATCACCAAAACCACTTTGAGATAATGGTCCATCAACAGCATGCCATTCAACATACATGTCTCTTACACCATTACCTGGAACAGTTTCAATATCATG
>NZRW01000025.1 GCA_002701185.1 Fidelibacterota bacterium | reverse complement strand
GAAATCAAATAAGTAATATTATATAATGAAATGAAATAAAAAGTTGCAAGAATTAATAAAAATACTAGCCCTAAAATTATATGTATACTTTTGTTAATTCCATATAACACGGGAAAAGTCATCACATTCATTAAACTATCACCCTCAATATCAGCAATATCTTTAACAATTTCTCTAATCAGCATTAGTATAAAAGCTAAAATTACAGGTGGAATAATTAGTTTTAAATCACCTTCTAAATAAAATGCTGTTACTATAAACACCATCCCTAAAATAAATGATACAATTATATTACCTAATAGTGGAACTTTTTTAAAAAATGGTGTATATAAAATTAACAGCGGTATGTTAATGCAAATAATCGAAACTTTTGTATTAAAATTAAAGTCATAGAAAAAAATTGTACAAATAGAAATTACTAATAACAACATACATAAAATGATTGCTGATTTTTGGTTTATTTTTCCTGATGGTAAAGGTCGATCTGGTCTGTTTAATTTATCTACTTTATAATCAAAGACATCATTAATAATATTAGCAAAAGCAGTTAAGCAAAGGATAACAANAATTATAGGCAACAATTGATAAGAAAATTTGCCAAATGTCAGTGATGTTAAAATAATACAAGCCAATGTAATTAACATGTTTAAAGGGCGTAAAATTTGTATNTATGCTTTAATCATTTTTTTTATTTAGTAATATAAATCTGGGGCTATTATTTAAGTCGTTAATAAATTTATAATCATATATTTTTTTAGAAAATATTTTTTTTAACTCAGTAACTTGTGTTTTTATTCCAAATTCAAATAACATGAATCCATTTTTTTTCAAGTGTGANTTAGCAAAATCATTAAAAAATCTATAAAAATTTAACCCATCACTATAATCAGTTAAAGCATTCAGAGGATCATACAAACTTACTTGATATTCTAGATTAGGTATTTCTTTTAGACTAATGTAAGGTGGGTTTGAAATAATTAAATCAAATTTTTTATTTGTACTTAAATTAAATATACTTTCATTTTTAAAAAAAATTCTTGAGCACTTAAGATTTTTTGCATTTTCTTTTGCTAGTCTTATTGCATCATTTTGAATATCAACTGATAGAATATTGTCAGCTAATTTTTCTAACTCCAAAGCAATAGGAATACAGCCTGTTCCAGTACCAACCTCTAAAACATTATTTTTGAATCCTACCTCACTATTTAAAATATCAATCATCAATTCTGTTTCAGGTCTCGGAATGAATACATTTTTATTTACTTTAATTTCATAACCATAAAATAATACAGAATTTAAAATGTGCTGTAAAGGTTCTGCTTGGTATCTTCTTTTTATAAATGAAATATATTTATCATAATTTTTTTTCTTAATNAGCTTATGTTTATTCAGTATAATATCTGATAAATCTACTTTTAGAACATTTTGCAAAATCCAGATAGTTTCATTTTTATAATTTGAAAATTTTTGTGATAAATAATAGTGGCCTTCTTTGATGGCATCATCAATAGTAGTATTATTCATTATATCACCTACGATGAAATTCTACTTTTATGGTCTTCTATCTTTAAGTTTTGGATTAATTCGTTTAAATCACCATTTATAATTTCATTTAATTTATATAATGTTAAATTAATTCTATGATCTGTAACTCGTCCTTGTGGAAAATTATATGTTCGAATTTTTGCGCTTCTATCTCCTGTGGAGACCATACTCTTTCTTACATCTGCACGTTCTTTTGCTTGTTGTTCTCTTTGAAGATCATAAAGTCTTGCTCTTAAAACTTTCATTGCTTTATCTTTGTTTTTATGTTGTGAGCTTTCATCTTGGCAGGTCACAACCAAACCGCTGCTTATGTGTGTAATTCTAATAGCTGATTCAGTTTTATTGACATGTTGACCGCCAGCTCCAGAAGCTCTATATGTATCAATTTTTATATCAGCATCATTAATCTCTATATCAATATTTTCAACTTCAGGCAATACAGCTACAGTTGCTGCACTTGTGTGAATCCTACCACTAGATTCAGTTTCTGGAACTCGCTGTACTCTATGAACACCGCTTTCATATTTCATTTGACCAAAGACATTATTCCCTTTAAATGATATGACAGCTTCTTTAATGCCACCTCCATCATTTTCATTTAAACTCATCAGTTCTGTTTTCCATGATTTTTCTTCAGCATATCTTGAGTACATTCTAAATAAATCTTCTGCAAAAAGTGCTGCTTCTATACCTCCAGTTCCAGATCTAATTTCAATTATAATATTTTTACTATCATCTGGATCTGTTTCAACCAAAATTTCTTCAATTGTTTCTTCAAGATTATCAATTTCTGTTTGTAGTGAATTTTGCTCATCTAAAGCCAACTCTTTCATTTCAGCATCTGTTTCATTTTCTAATATATTTTTGATTTCTTGTAATTCATCTAATTTTGAAATATAGTTTTGAGCTAGTTCAGCCTTATCTTTAATATTGCTAAAATCTTGAGAAATTTTTTGGTACATTTTAATATCATTAACTACGTTTGGGTCAGTTAACTTTTCATTTAANGATTCAAACTCAGTAATAATTTTTTTTAATTTATCTAACATTATTATCCTACAGCCTCAGCACTAAACTGCTTGCCTTCATATTTTTGTATATCTTCACCAAATGCATGTGTCAATGCTGTTATTGCAACTTCTAGCTGAGCTTCATCAGGTATTTGTGTAGTTATTTTTTGTAGTGCTAAACCTGGAAATCCAAGAATTTTAAAAAATGTGTAATTTTGGTATTTTGCTGTTATTTTTAAGACTTCATAGGAAAAACCTGCAACCAAAGGCAAGCATGGTATATGAATTAAAAGTCTATTTATAATTGTTAGATCTATTCCAATTTGTACTGCTATTGTATCAATTAAGCTATATGATATAATTGAAACTAACATAACTATAAAAATAAAGCTAGTACCACATCTTGGATGTTCTTTTGGGAAAGCGCTGGCATTTTCAATATTCAATTTGTTTCCAGATTCAAAATTATATACGGTTTTGTGTTCTGCACCATGAAATTGAAATAATCTTTTTATATCNCTCATATAAGAAATCAAAATGAGGTATGTTAAAAATAAACATATTCGAACTAAACCTGAAATCATATTAAATACAAAAGTATTTTCTGATAAATAATAGTGTTGTAATAAATCAGCAGCTAATAATGGTAGGCCAACAAACAGGCTTAAAGAAAAAATGAGAGATATAATAGTTAAAATAGCATCTATAAATTTGTTAGTTTTTTGATCTGGCTCAGCAATTTTAGCGGACCACTCTAAAGTTTTATAGCCAATACTCATTGATTCAAATAGGTGTATCATTCCCCTTATAATTGGTAACCCATAAAATGAATTATTTGTGACTTTTGAAATGAATTTATTATAATCTAGTGCAATTGTTCCATCAGCTTTTCTTACAGCTGTAGCATATGCACCAGGTACGCGCATCATCACTCCTTCAATAACAGCTTGGCCACCAACTAATATTGTTGATTTCATAAGGGTTAGCAAAATACTTCTATAAATCAAATATAGCATATAGTATTATAAGAATGATTGAATTTTTAAAAAAGAGAGTTTAACTCTCTGATTTATTATCTTTGATATTATATTTCTGATTGAACTTTTCAATTCTACCAGCAGTATCAACAAGATTTTGTTTTCCAGTAAAAAATGGATGTGATTTATTAGAAATTTCAAGTTTATAAAGTGGGTANTCTTTTCCATCTTCCCACTTAATAGTATCAGTTGTTTCAATTGTAGATTTAGTTAAAAAGGAATAATCACAAGAATTATCTTGAAATACAACAAATCTATAATTTTCAGGATGAGTATCTTTTTTCATAATTACATGATATCTTGTAAAGATAACCCTTTCTTCTTTAGATACGGTAATAAACCATATTTATCAATAGTTTTCAAAGCTTTTACGGAAAGTTTAATACGTACGTTTTTACCTAACTCAGGTACAAAAATCTTCTTTGATTGTAAGTTTGGTAACTGACGTCTCTTAGTTTTGTTATTGGCTTTAGAAACATTATTAGCGACTCTAGGCCTTTTTCCTGTTATTTTACATACTTTTGACATATACGTATTTATCTCCAATTATAAAAGGACCATAGTTTAATAATTATTTTCTATAAATGAAAAGTATTATTTTACTAAAGATAAAATTGTTTTAAATCTGTCAAGCATCTTATGAATCACATCCTCTGAAGTTGCATATGAGAATCTGATATTATTTGGAGCTCCAAAACTTTCACCTGATACTGTNACAATATATTTTTCTTCTAGCAAAATCATGCTCAAATCATTTGCAGACTTAATTACTTTATCTTTGTAGGATTTATTTATATAATGACTAACATCTGGAAATACATAAAATGCTCCTTTGGGTGTATCACATAAAATGTTATCTACAGAAGTAAGTCCATCTAAAATTAAATCTCTTCTGGTTTTAAATTTGGTAACCATATTTGATATNATATCTTGATTCCCTATCAATGCTTCTACAGCAGCATACTGTGCAATAGAATTAGGACATGAAGTACTTTGACCCTGTAGTTTTCCCATAGCTTTAACTACATCCTGATTTCCTATAGTATAGCCAATTCTCCAACCAGTCATTGCATAGGTTTTTGAGCAGCTTTGAAATGTTAATACTTTATCTCTATCATTTGTAAAAGTTGCAATGCTTTTAAAATTCATATCGTAAACTAACTGCTCATAACATTCATCTGAGAAAACCCATAAATCATTCTTATGTGAAATTTCNAAAGTTTTCTTTATAGCCTCATCNCTCCATACTCCTCCTGTTGGNTTTGANGGAGAATTAATAATAATACCTTTTGTATTTTCATTTATTTTAGATTCTAAATCAGAAAAATCTGGNTCATATTGACGTTCNGAAATAGTATTAACAAAAATTGGTTTNGCNCCAGTTACAGAAACAAAATCAGGAAAAGATACCCAGTATGGTGTAAAAATAATTACTTCNTCACCATGCTCAAATAAAACTTGACATGCATTATATAAAGCATGCTTCCCACCACATGACACTACAACATTCTCTGGGCTATAACTTAGATTATTATCTCGATCAATTTTTTGACAAACAGCTTCTTTTAGCTCTCTTATTCCAGATCCAGGGGTATATTTAGTAAAACCGGAATCCATTGCATTTTTAGCTGCATTAATTATATTTTGAGGAGTATTAAAATCAGGTTCACCGACGCTAAAATTTAAAACATCAAGTCCTTGAGAGCGTAATTCAACTGCTTTAGCAGTCATTGCTAATGTNGCAGATGGTTGNATTCTATCTAATCTCTTGGAAAACAACTTAACTACTCATTGTATCAAGAAACTCACGATTTGTTTTTGTTCTTGATAATCTTTCCAATAAAAATTCCATTGCTTCTTTTGTCTTCATTTCAGCTAAAAGTTTTCGAAGTACCCATATTCTAGATAAATCCCTATTNGAAAGTAATTTTTCTTCTCTTCTAGTACCAGATTTATTGATGTTAATTGATGGATATATTCTTTTATCACTTAACTCTCTATCTAATACTAATTCCATGTTACCNGTTCCTTTAAATTCTTCAAAAATAACCTCATCCATTCTACTACCTGTATCAATTAATGCTGTTGAAATAATGGTTAATGAACCGCCATCTTCAACATTTCTAGCTGCACCAAAAAATCGTTTGGGTTTGTGTAAGGCATTAGAATCAACTCCACCAGATAATATTTTTCCACTGTGAGGCATAACTGTATTATANGCTCTTGCTAATCTAGTAATTGAATCTAAAAGAATTACTACATCTTCACCTGCCTCAACACACCTTTTAGCTTTTTCAATTACCATTTCAGCNACTTGCACATGTCGATCTTGTGGTTCATCAAAAGTTGATGCAACCACTTCTGCTTTAACACTTCGTGCCATATCTGTTACTTCTTCAGGTCTTTCATCAATTAAAAGTATTATTAAATTTACTTCGGGATTATTTTCTGAAATTGCATTTGCTATTTTTTGTAATAATATTGTTTTTCCTGTTTTAGGCTGTGCAACTATCAGTCCTCTTTGCCCTTTACCAATTGGAGATAACATATCTATAATTCTTGTAGATTTTGATTTTATATCTGTTTCAAGTTTTATTAATTCTTCAGGATATAAAGGAGTTAAATTATCAAATACTACTAGACCACGTGCATTATCAGGTTGTATTCCATTTATTGATTCTACTCTCAGTAAAGCAAAAAACTTTTCTTTATCTTTTGGTGGCCTAATTTGTCCTGAGATTAAATGGCCTGTTTTTAATCTAAATCTTTTTATTTGAGAATGAGATACATAAATATCATCAGGCCCAGGTAAATAGCTGTAATTAGAAAAACGCAAAAATCCATATCCATCTGGTAAAACTTCTAATACACCAGTTGCGTATAATGTCTCTTCTTTTTTTACTTGATTATCTAAAATTAGTTTAATCAACTCTTGCTTTTTAAGACCTATATACTCAGATATGCCTAACTCTGTAGCCTTAGATTGTAATTTTTTTACAGTTAAATTTTGTAATTCTTTTATATTCATATTTTTTGATTATTTTTGATTATTAAAATTATTGGATTATTAAAAAAGATTTGTTTAAGACAAAGCATTGGCCTTGTACCTTAATTTATTCTCTTTTTTATATATTATCAAAGGAAATTTTAAATTCATTGGTTATTACTGGTCCAAAATAATGTGACCCTGCAATCACTCCACAATCTTCTTTTCCTAAATTTTTGATGAACTCTGCAGCCTTACATGGATTAGAAATAACATGGGTTTTTTTGGTATTTAATAATTTATTTAATTTTTCAGCAGGAAAAAAATTTCTGATTCCTGTTTCTGTAACAATAATTTCATCAAATGAGTCAGTTATGTTAAATATAGCCCCACCCAAATCTTTATTTTGTTGCAATCCAATCATCAAAACTTTTTTACCATTGACATTTTGTTTTTGAATAAATTCACATAAGACTAAAAAGCTTTCTTCATTATGAGCCACATCAAAAAAAATATTAGGTTTTGTATTAATTTTTTGAATACGCCCAGGCCATGAAATAGTTTGCAACCCTTTTTGGATACTTTGTTCTGTTATTATAAAATTTTTTAAATTTTTTACTGCTTCAATTGCTAATGAAGCATTTAATGCTTGGTGTTCTCCATTTAATCCAATCTGGTTATTTCTTTTTCTAATATACTTTATTGAGCTATTAGTGCTTTTAACTTTTTTTTCCAGTACTTTTTTTACTTTCTTTGTTTGTGGGTATGATACACATGGGGTATTATTTTTTATAGCCCCCGCTTTTTCAAATGCAATTTTTTCTATTGTATCACCCAAAATATGTTGATGATCATAAGAGATTCTTGTAATTACTAACAGTTGAGGATTGCAGATTGTAACACTATCTAATCTTCCTCCCAAACCTGTTTCTAAAACTGCAATATCAACATTTTCATTTTTAAAGTACCATAAAGCCATTGCTGTCATTGCTTCAAAAAAAGAAACTTTTAAGCTATTAATGTCATCTTTGAAACATTTTATAAATTCAATGATTTTGTTATCTGATATTGATTTACCATTAATTCTAATACGTTCATTAATATTTGCTAAATGTGGAGAGGTGTACAAACCTACTTTGTAAGAAGCACTTTTTAAAATATTAGATAATATTGCTGAAGTCGAACCTTTTCCATTAGTTCCAACTATTTGAATACAATTTAACCCTTTATGAGGGGACCCACATGCTTCCATGAGATCTTCTGTTCTTTCTAATCCTAATTTAATACCAGAAGTTTCTAATGAAATCAAATAATTTAAATAATCTTTTTTCATAGAGATAATATCTGTGGTTCTGTATTGATATTTTTAATAGAAGAATTTGAATTTAAAATATTTGAAGAAAGTGAAATGAAATTTGGTTGTGAATCAGTCACATAAAACTCATCTTCTGTATCTAAAACAGCTAAGTTATTAGATTTAATATAATGATTTTCATCATTAATGTGAATGTGATGATTTAAATCTTCTAAAATTGCCGTACCATTATCAATAAAATCTATCTCATTCGCATCATAACCTAATTGATCAATGGCTTTTTTAATTTGAGTTAATAATATTGGGTAATGAGTGCACCCTAAAATTATTGATTCAATTTTTTGATTCTTATTAAATAAAGAGGCAAGATATTCCTGTGCAATAGTTGAAATTATTTGTGTATTTTTATTAATCCACCCTTCTTCAACTAAAGGAACAAACAAAGGGCAAGCAATTGAACTAAGTGTTACGGACTTTGTTTTAGCAGTTAAAACATTTTCATAAGCTTTAGAATTGACTGTAGTAGTTGTTCCTAAAAGTCCAATAGATTTAATGCTTTGGTTCTTAAGAGCAAGTGTTATGCTGGATTCTATGACACCAATTATTGGTATATCATATGCTGCCTGTAAACTTTTGAGAGCAACAGATGAAGCAGAATTGCATGCCACAATAATACCTTTAACCTTTTTGCTAATTAAAAATTTAACAATTTTATGTGTTCTATTTATAATTGTATCTGCCGTTTTAGACCCATAAGGCAAAAATGCAGTGTCTCCTACATATAAAAATTTTTCTTTAGGATATTTCTTTTTGATGGAGCTCAACACAGTTAAGCCGCCTAGCCCACTATCAAAAATGCCAATTTTGCCATTGTAATTAGTCATTACTTTGAATTGGTTTGAGAGTTGTGTGCAATTATATAAGCCTGAACACCCTTAAATATTCCATAAGCCATCTCTGATCTATAACTAGATTTATTTAATAATTTTGCCTCAGATTTATTTGTTATAAAACCAGCTTCGATTAATACTTTAGGCATAGCTGCACCAACCAAAACATAAAAACCTGCTTGCTTAATACCTCTCATTCTAGTTTTAGGTAATTCTTTTTTTACAGCTGATTGAATAGATACTGCTAGTTTTTCACTTTCTTGTAAATACATTTTTTCAGATACTGATGCAATCATTTGGTTTTGTTCATACTGTTCTGGATTATCTTCAAAAAAGATGGAAGCATTTTCTCTAACAGCAACATCAATAGCTTTATCGACACTGTTAGGTTGCAATAAAAATATTTCAAAACCTCTAGCTGTTTTTGCCGTACTCGCATTTGCATGTATACTTAAAAACATATGACCTTTATTTTTATTTGCAAATTCGGTTCTATTTTTTAATCCTAAAAAAGTATCATCATCTCTAGTATAGAGTATATTCAGTTCTGGCATCTCTTTACGCAAAAAACTACCTAGTTCTTTTGCAATATCTAATACGATATGCTTTTCTTTAATGTTGTGATAGCCAATTGCACCTGGATCTTTGCCTCCATGACCCGGATCAATAACAATAGTAGTAATTTTCCAATTTTCTTCATTTTGTATTTTATTCATGAAAGCTTGATCAATTTCAGGTTCTAATAAAGTAATATTTTGGGTGTTTTTTATAGAAATTGTTTTATTATTATAATTTACAAGAAAATCTTTAGATGCAAATTGTGTATAAAGACGAATGAAAGANTTCAAAGGTGCATAAAATTTTTCATTGACATACACTATATTCTGCATCATATGATAAATTTTATCTTCTATCTTAACAAATGAGGAATTATTTGAAAAAGTAATACGTTGATTTTCAAAAAGAAAATCTATCTTAGATTTATCACCATAAATATTATACTTTAAATCTTGTGATATAAAAAATTCTTCTAAAGATAAATAGGCAATTTCGTTAAAAATATATAACTCAATTTCTGAAGAATCTTCAGCAACTAGAAATTGAAAGGAAACTAAAATAAAAAAAATATATTTAATATAATTTTTAAGCATATTAATCTAAACTGATGATAATCTCATTTGGATAAATGAAAAAGTACTCTTCTCTTGCTGTTTTTTCTATATATCTATTATTATTTTTTAATAATCGATTTTCATNTATGATTTTCGTGAGCTCTTGATTTAATTTGGATTGTTTTTCTTCTAATATAAGATAATTATTATATCCTTTATAATAATCTAATAAACCATCTTGTTTGATAAATAAATAAAAAGAAAGGCAAATAATAATAGAAATGAAAAGTTTAGTCATTATCTTGAGGTCCAAAAATTGATTCTGNAGGTAACTGCTCCTCTATTCTAAGTAATTGGTTATATTTTGCGACTCTTTCGCTTCTACATAATGAGCCTGTTTTTATTTGGCCGGCACCGGTACCAACAGCAAGATCTGCTATAGTGGTATCTTCTGTTTCTCCAGATCTATGAGANATAACAACCCCTAAATTATTTTTTTGTGCCAGCTTTATTGCATCAAGGGTTTCAGAGACGCTGCCTATTTGATTCAATTTAATTAAAATTGCATTTATTGCATTTAAAGATATAGCTTTTTCTAATCTTATAGGATTTGTTACAGTTAAATCATCCCCCACCAATTGCACATCATTTCCTAATGTATTATATAAATTTTGCCAACCTTCCCAATCGTTTTCATCTAATCCATCTTCAATTGAAACAATTGGATACTTTGAACAAAGATTTTTATACCACTCAATCATTTGCACGTTTGTTAAATTCTTATTTTCTGAATCTAATTTGTATGTTTTATTTTCTTTATTATAGAATTCGCTTGAGGCTACATCTAGCGTTAAAAATACTTCATCACCAGGCTTGTAATTTGACTGAATGATTGATTCAGTTAATAAATCTAAGGCTTCTTGATTTGATCGTAAATTAGGTGCAAAACCACCCTCATCACCAACAGAAGTACTATACCCTTTTTTCTTTAATACAGATTTTAAGGTATTAAAAATCTCACATCCACATTGTAATGATTCTGAAAATGTTTTGAAGCCAGATGGGTAAATCATAAATTCTTGTATATCTACATTATTATCTGCATGGCTTCCCCCATTTAATATATTCATCATAGGAACAGGCATAATGTTATTATGTGAATTAGAAATATGATTAATGAATTGATAAATAGGTAGTTTCTTAAATTGTGCAAAAGCTTTTAAACAGGCTAAAGAAACACCAAGAATGGCGTTAGCACCTAAACGCTCCTTGTTTTCTGTGCCATCTAAATCAAACATAATTTGATCTATTTCATAAATGTTATGGCTATCATTACCAATTAAGTGTGGGGCTATAATTTCATTCACATTTTTAACTGCAGTATAAACTGACTTTCCAAAAAACTTTGTTGAACCATCTCGTAATTCTAATGCTTCATGCTCTCCTGTTGATGCACCACTTGGAACATCTGCAATAGCAAAAGTACCATCATCTAAGTGACACTCTACTTCAACTGTAGGGGTGCCTCTAGAGTCTATAATTTGTCTTGAATGAATTTTGTGTATCTTAGCCATAAGATTAATATGCCTCTTACTATATATAAAATTTACAAAATAATTAATTAAAAAGAATTAAATTTGATTGTAATTAATATATTAAGATATGTTAGAAATTATTAAATATGACGAAAATATGCATAAAAGTATTTGGGATAACTTTGTAAAATCATCAAATAACGGAACCATTTTTCATTTAAGAGAATTTTTAAACTACCACCAAAGTCGTCAATTTAATGACTGCTCTTTTATTTTTAAAGAAAAAGATAAAATTCAGGGATTGTTTTCTGGAGCTATTGTGAATAATATATTACATTCGCATCCAGGAGCTAGCTTTGGAGGCTTTGTTCATAATGACTTATCATTTGAAATAAGCAATCAAATGATAGATATGTTAATTACAGAAGCACAAAATAAAAAATTAAATGAAATTGTAATTATCCCAACACCTTTTGTTTACTATCAAAACTACCATGAAGTCATAGAATATTGTTTATATAATAAAGGTTTTAAAGATATTGAATACTACATATCTAGTTTTGTTGATTTAGATAATAATTTAATTGAACAAATGCATTCAAGAAAAAAAAGGTATATTAAAAAGTTTGAAAATCAGGTTAAAGTCAAATTAAGTGAAGATTTAGATAGTTTTTATCCAATTTTAATTGAAAATAAAAAGAAACATAATGCCACACCAACTCATTCCCTTGATGAACTAAAACTTTTAATAAATAAATTTCCCGATCAGATAAAACTTTTACTAACATTCAAAGATGATAAAGTCATTGGTGGTGCTTTAAATTTTATCACAAATAATCATACCTGTATTTTATTTTATAATATGATTGATTATGATTATCAAAATATGCAAATTGCTTCTATACAAATTTATGAATCTTTAAAATGGGCAAAGGAAAATAATCTGAGATTTTTTGATATTGGAGTATCACAAATTTATGATAATGATTTAATTATTCCTCATGCATCATTAATAAATTTTAAGGAACAATTTGGTTCTAAAACCATGATTAGAAAGGTGATGAAATTAAAATTATAAACTTATGATTTCTCTAAAATCATTATTTAAATCTTCAATAATTTATGCTTTGGGTACATCCATAATGCGTTTAATGACTTTTTTGTTATTACCATTATATACAAATGTGTTAGATGCAAATGGTAATATGTGGTATGGTAATTTTGTGCTTGTTGTTACATCCATTGCTTTTTTGAGAATATGTTATTCGCATGGTGTAGGAGATGGTTTTTTAAAATTATATAGTCAGTCAAAAGATAAAAAAAATATAATATCTTCCTACCTCATTTATATTTTAATGGTTATTTTTGGAATATCTATTCTTTTATGGTTAGTTAATTCATTTATTCCTCAACAAGCAACAGGTAGCTTATTTGGATTATTACAATCACAGCTTAAATATATTATTTTAATTGTAATGTGTGACACGTTGAATTTTAGATTGATTGATATTTTAAGAATAAAAAATTATGCTGCGTATTACATGATAGGACAAATGTTAGGTGTAATTACAACATTATATTTTTCGTTTCATTATGTTAAAAATGAACTGCTGGGACTTGAGGGAGCATTAATCGCGCTTCTATATGGTGGCTTAGTAACATTAATAATGTTTATACCTATTTTATTTAAAAATATAAATTTGTCTAATTTCTCATTAAGATATGTAAAAGAGTTGGTAAAATTAGGTGTGCGATTTTTTCCAGCAGCTATCTTTTTTATGCTGATGACATTATTAGATAGATATCTTTTAAAATTCCTATTAGTAAATCCAATTGGTGATCCAAATTACGTAAATAATTTGATAGGGACATATTCTGTAGCTGCAAAACTAGCTAGTATCCCTTTATTTTTAATCAATGCTTTTAATTTGGGCTGGCAACCATTTTACTTAAGTAATGGCAATAATGAAGAAGCGTTAAAAAAATATCAAAAAGTAGGTACAATTTTCATCATAATTACCTTAAGTATATCTTGGTTTGTGGGTATTGTAATTCCAACAATCTCAAACCTACAACTTCCTATTGCAAATGTCCCATTAATTGGAGAGGCATATTCAGAATTTAATAATATAATACCGATTATGCTTTCCTCTCATATTTTTTATGCTCTGTACATAATAAATATGCCAGCTATTTATCTATGTAATAAACAAAATTGGTCACCTATTTTTAGAATATTTGGTGCATCCTCAAATATTATTTTAAATATTGTTTTGATTCCNATTTTTGATATTACTGGTGCAGCTATTGCAACGGCAACTAGTTACGCTATGATGTTTTTATTTTTATTCTANAAAAATCAACAATGGATGCCTATAGAAATAAATTGGAAAGATATAATTATACTATTTGGAGTAATAATTATATCAATGTTATCATTTATTTTGAAAATAAATATGCAATACCCTTTAATAATTGGAACTTTTATATTGATTTGTTATTTACTATATAAGCATGGGTTAAAAAATCTTATAATCTTATTTAAATGATCTCTATAATTCTACCAACTTACAATCGCAGTGCAATAATTAATCGAACAATTGACTGTGTATTGAATCAATCTTATACAAATTTTGAGTTAATTATAATTAATGATTGCTCGTCNGATGATACAGAAAAAGTTATAAAAAGCTATGATGATAAAAGAATAAAATATGTAAGCAACTCAAATAATATAGGGTGTGCTAATAGCAGATATTTAGGTTATCAACATAGTAAAGGNGACGTGCTAGTTTTTATTGATGATGATGATACCTGGAGNCAAGACAAACTCTTAAANCAGGTGAGNCTAATAGAAAATTATGATATGGTATTAAGTGATTATTCAATTAGTATTAATGGTATNTTAGAACAGAAAAATATGCGCCCCTTTGGAGAGTACTTTAAACAGGAAATTTTAAAAAGNCCTGGTCCTTTTTTTCAATCAATAATGATTAAAAAAAATATTGTTGATAAAATAAATAACCCNTTTGATCAAAAAAGCGTNCCTAGTGAAGATTGGAATTTTTTTATTGAATTATCTAAGTTAGAATTAAAAATTGCCTATTTGAATGAATCATTATTTACATGGAATCTTAACTATGATAATCAATCGTTAAATTTAAAAAATGAAGCAAATGCATTATCCTATATTGTTGAAAAACATTTTGATTATTTAATGTCAAATTCTTCGAAAAAAAATATATCAAATCACTATAGAAGGATAGCAAGAATATATGAAAAAATGTTTTCTAAAAATTTTGATTCAAAAGATATTGATGAATATTATTTAAAAGCATTTAAAATTTATCCTTGGTCTTTTAAAAATATTTTGTACCGCTTCTTTNTTTTGGTTGGTTATAAAAAATCGCGTNATTTAATCAACTTATTACGCAAATTAAGAGGTGTACAAAATGTCTAGTCCTGATATCATGATTGTTTTTTGGGGTAATCCATTATATGATGGTAGGTGCGTAAANATGATTAATCAGTTTCGTGNTGAAAAACTAACGGTTAAAATAATTGGGGTTGGTAAAGACAATGAAACCTTTGATTTTAATGGTGCTGAAATAAAATTAATTAATCGTGCAATGCTAAACAGTTCCTTAACTAAATATTTTAAATATTTTAAATTAATTAAAAGAATACTAAAACAAGAAAGTCCCAAAACGATTATTGCATCAGATTTATATTCTTTAATCCCTTGTGCACAGTTTAAGCAACAACAAAAAGTAAAATTAATTTATGATTCAAGAGAAATTTATACACAGTTGGCTGGTTTGGTTAACAGGCCTATTATACAAAAAATTTGGTCTTGGTATGAAAAAAAATATATTTATTCAGCTGATTATGTGATTGCAAATGCAGANATTGATCAAGAGTATTTAAAAAATCTTTATCCTAAAATAAGCATTAAAATATTTAAAAATTTACCAGGTAGTGGCTTTTTAAATGCTAAAAAAATAGACATAAGAGACATGTTATGCATTGATAGGAAAACTAAAATTATCCTATACCAAGGTAAGCTACATAATGGTAGAGGAATAAGATTTATTTTAACCTGTTTAAAACACTTAGGTGATGTTGCTCTAGTTGTTGTGGGTGATGGTCCAATGAAAAAATCTTACATAAATACTGCGCGAAAAGAAGATGTGTCAGATAAGCTATTTTTTGTTGATTCAGTGCCATATACAGATTTAGCTAGTTTTTCTAAATCGGCAGACATTGGTGTTACTGTAATACAACCTATATCCAAAAGCTATGAAAATGCCTTACCTAATAAATTGTTTGAATATGCAGTTTCTGGTCTTCCTGTTATTTGTAGTAACTTAGTAGCAATGAAAGAAATGGTATCAATTTATAAATGTGGCATTTCTATCCCACCTACTGATTTAAATGCATTTATTGAAGCTTTTAATACTATTAATAAAAATGAAAATAATTTTAAAATTGGTATTAATTTGCAAAAAGAACTACTTTGGGAAAATCAAAATAAACAGTTAATTGAATTAATCAAATGAACGACTTAGTATCTGTTATAATTACGACTCATAATCGTTTAGAATTTTTAAAAAATGCTCTATCTAGTGTATTAAATCAATCATATAATAATATTGAGGTTATCATTGTTGATAGTAGCAGTAATGCACATACTCAAAACTTTATAGAAGAGAATGAAAATTTAATTTATATACATTCTCAAATTAATCATCCAAATGTACTGCGTAACTTAGGTGTGCAATGCTCTAATGGAAATTTTATTGCTTTTTTGGATGATGATGATACTTGGGAAAAAGCAAAAATAGAAAAACAAGTACTCTGCTTAAATGATAATGATATCGGTTTATGTTACACAGGAAAAAATATAATAAATAAGAAAAAGATTAGGTATAGTTTTAAAAAAGGAATTATTAAATCTAATAAACATGCAATATTATGGGATAATTTTATTGGAATCACTTCTTCAATCATGATCAAAAAAGAAGTTATTGAAACTCTTGGTGATTTTGATGAATCATTACCAGCGTTACAAGATTATGACTTTTGTATTAAAGTTTGTCAATATTATAATGTGTTGGGAATAAATGAAGCTCTTGTAAATTATAATTATAAACATAATGAAAATCAGATTTCTCAAAATATACAAAGCTTAAAAAAAGCATCTAAAATTATAAATAAAAAATATCCTAATAGTTGCTTGCTAAAATTTGGATTATGGAAAATTAAATTAAAAAGAAGGTTGAAAACATTTTATGAATAAAAATATAATGACATTTGATGAATGGGCAATTCTAGGAAAAGATGAAGGTATGGAAAGAGGACATCATAAATCTGTTGAGCATATGTTTAAAATGATTTTAGAAAAAAATTATAAAAATTATACTGCTCTAGATTTAGGTTGTGGTAATGGCTGGGTTGTCAGAAAGTTTAAAGATTATTCTTTGTGCGATGATGCGCATGGGCTAGATGGTGCTAATCACATGATTAAGAAAGCTCAAAAGCTTGACCCTCAAGGAACGTACTTTAACGAAAATATTGAATCTTGGAATCCTATCCAAAAATATGATATCATCTTTTCCATGGAAACATTATACTATTTTAAAAAACCTGAAAAAATAATTAATAAAATTTATAATGATGGTTTGAATGAAAAAGGTTTATTTATAATGGGTATTGATCATTACGCAGAAAATTTTGAATCTTTAGATTGGGGTACAAAATTTAATTTAGATATAACTACTCTTTCCATAACTGAGTGGGTAGGTTTATTTAAACAAATTGGTTTCAATGATGTGCAATTTACACAAGTAGAATCTAAAGAGAATTGGAAAGGTACACTAATTATTAAAGGTACAAAATAGTATGGAGCTAAATACTAATCAGTACTTATGGAATATAAAAAGTGAAATTAATCTGTCAACTGATCCAGATAAATTATGGAAGATCATATCTGCTCCTAATAATCTAGAACTTTTTCATCCATTTTGTAAAAGTAATAAAACGATAAATTGGGCTGGTGCAGAATCTGTAGATCAAATTGTATATTATAATGATTTATTATACCAAAGAGACTTCATTAATTGGTATGAAGGAGAAGGTTACGATTTGCTGATTGGAGAGCCGGGTGGTGACAAATCATTTGTTTCGTGGCGTATTATAAAAACACAGGAATCATCTTTATCAATCACTATATATCCATATAAATTTAATAAAGGGTCTAAACTAAAAAATTATATTCCATTTAATGTAGTTGTTAAACCTCTTTTACAAAAGTATGTTGATTCTGTTCTTTTAGGAATAGATTATTACATTCAACACAATCAAAAAGTAAAAAAAAATCAATTTGGTAAAATTCGTTTTTTTTCCAATTAGATTATTATCAAGAATCTAAAATAAAATTCACAATAGAAACTATATCTAAAATATTAACTGCTCCATCTTGATTAAAATCAGCAATTGATATATTTTCTATATTTCCTGTCACAATCATATCAACTATTACAATAATATCTAATATGTTAACAATATAATCTCCGTTTATATCACCAAGTTGAATGTCTAATAAATTGGCGCATGTGCCATCTGAATATAATAAATTTCCATTGGGATCAGAAAAAACTGTGTCTACAATACATAATTCTGATGTTCCAGAACCAGTGTAATTAAAATAAATATTTGTTAATAATCCATCACCTCTTGGGATAAAATTTCCCTCAAATGAAAATCCTATAATAATACCTGTTTCATCGTTGAAAGATACTGTGAATCCAGCCTGCTCTGCTTCACCCCCATTAATATCTGTAATGGCTATTATATCTGGGTTGTCAAATAATGTAAATTGAAAACCACCTATATTTGATGTAGCGTTATAATTCAACTCTATCTGAGTAGATGTTATTTGTCCAAAAGAAAGGTTTATGTCAGGTTCTATTAATTCTTCACAATAGCTATCATCAATTTGAAAGGATCCGCCACTACAACAATGATACCAATCTCCGTAAGAGCCACCATAGCATAAGTCCCAATAACAGTCAGGATGCGCATTGTCACAGGCTAATGAATTATTATAGTTTGAACAATTCCCCCATTGAACATCTTCAACCCAATCACACCCTTCAAGTGATTCGCAACTTTCTAANGTAGTTTGATTTTCGCAATTAGAATCAGTACAATAACCATTATCAACCTCATAAGTGCCCCCACCACATTCATAATAACAACAACCGCCACAACTACCATGATACCATCCACACTCAACATTACATCCATAATCTTCACAATCTGCAAGACCCAAATTTGAACACCATCCTGTTTCAATATCTTCTATCCAATCACAATTTTCATCATTAGATTCACAATTTTCTGAAGATAAATATTGATCACATGCTGGTGGCTGATAGTTTATAACAAGCCTTGGTGCATCTAGGCCAGAGTTATCTATATANCTACTTTCAGCAGACAGCAAAAGATTTAATTGTCCTGAAACTGCCCCAGAAGTAATTTGAGATTGAGGAATGTTTACTATGTGAGTATTGTTTTCACATTCGACATAATTATATAAAGATATTTCCCAGTCTGGATTGCTCCATAAATTTGAAGCTAAATCAACTAAAATGGGTCCAGTCTCATTAGTNGTAGTAATAAAACCAGAATTTTCACACCAAGACTGATTATTNAAATCATATTGAAAGCTAGCATCAAAATCTTCTAATTCTGGTAATTCTGATAAATCAAATCTCCATATAGCTGTATTGCGATTTTCAAAACATTGACTATACACATCGTGCCACCAACAACCAGACACATAAATACTGGATTGATTATAACCAAACAGTGAATTGGGTGAGCAACAGCTTGCACTTGAATTAGAACTATACCTAGCAGATTGAGTCCCATAAATTGTGATTGTTTCTGAAAAGCTAAATGACATTATAATAAGTGTTATGAGACCCAATATGCTACTTTTAATCTGATTATTCATANAATTATCCTTTAAAAATATATAAAACTAGTTTTCACAATAAATTATATTATATATTTGTATAAATTATTTTACTACAAATATTCACATATAAATGCTAAAAAACTTATTAAATATTGTTGATAAAAGTATATCTATTGAAGATAAACTTATAAATGACATAAATCAATCAATTGATTTAAAATCCAATATTTACCTACTTAGCCAAAAAATATTTGAATCAAATCAAATATCCCATTTAAAAAGATTAAAATTGCATAAAGAATTAATAAAATTAAGCAAGCAGGTTAAATGTCACTTTTCTTTAGCTCATAACCTTTTATTAATTGCGCGGGTATATATGGTGTTGGGAGATACAAAAAATGCAATAGAAAATAATTTAAATTCTTTGAAGAAATGGAAAAATATTAAATATGAACCATTGGCAATCAATGGAGAAATTTCATGTTATATAAATCTAGCAAATACATATGCAGAATTAGGTTTCTACACAAAAAGTTTAGAATATTTCCAGTTGAGTAATGATGCACTTAAAGCGTGTAAAGAAGATTTAATACCTTACGTGAGAATTAACTTAGGTTTAGGTAATGTATATAATAAGCTAAATAGGTATAAAAAAGCTGAATCTTTTTTTATAAAAGCGCACAGCAGATCAAAAAAAACAAAAAATCAATTAATAATTATTCCTTGTGAAATTGGTTTAATTAGAACAAAAATGAAATATAAAGATTATCATAAAGTGATTAAACAGTGCAACAATCTATTAAAAAGATTAAATAAAATTGATACAATAGAACAAAAAAATCCTGTTTTATCAACACTCGGGTTGGCACACTTAGAACTCAAACAATATGATTTGGCAGAAAAATATTTTACTGAGCATTTAGAGTTAGCAAAATCAGTTGATAACAAGGGATTAAGTTATGATTTATTGGGTAAACTATATCTAAAACTAAAAAGATATGACCAAGCATTATCCTGTTTTAAGAAAGCGTTTAATATTTATAAAAATTTAAGTTCAATGCAAACAAATCATAATATCATTAAAAATATTGCCTTAACGTATGAAAAAAAAGGTGACAAGAATAAAAGTTTAATGTTTTATAAAAAATATGTAAAACAATTAGAGAAAAATAATAAAGAAAAGTTTAAGCTATCCAAAATAAATCAAAAAAAAATAATACAGGGACTGGAGTCTGAATTTGAAAATAAAAAAAATGAATCACATCTAAAATCTTCAACACAGTTATTATCTATTACACATAATGAAATATTATATGAAGTTATTAAAAATTTAGAATCAGATTCTTACAACAAAAACAAATTGATACAACACATAAAAAATAAAATTGATACAAAAATAGATTGGACAGATTNTTTGATTGCCTATGAAAATCTAAATCCTGAATTTTTTTTAGCAATCAATAAATATAAATTAAGTATGACTGAATTAAAGGTATGTATATATATTAAAAATGGTTTTGATAACTATCAAATCGCAGGAATAATGAATATTACTTTGAGGGCTGTCCAGCAAAATCGTTACAGAATAAAAAAGAAATTAGATATTAATCAAAAACTAGACTCATTTATTTTATCCATTTAAAATTAAATTGTACAAAAATAAAAGGGCTACTTTCGTAGCCCTTTTTATTTAGACGTAGAGTCCGNCTAAACCCTGATTTAAGTTACTTCAGTTACAGCGTTCCTCCGCTATAAAATAACTCCAAGGCTGTAACCGTTACTTAAATACATCGTATTCAATTGATTACCTCCTTTCACGTTTGTTAATAAAAAATTTATTCTATATTATAATCACCTGAAGATACTTCTTCTTCAGATGCTAATTCCCAATTAGCATCACCTACTACATATTTGTCTGTTGCTTCTTTCTTAACAGATGGTTTTTTGTTTTGAAAGCCAGATGTAAAAGTGACATTAAAAGGCTTAGGTAATTTAAACTTTAAATTGAAAATAACATAAGGAATTAGTGCGATAAAAAAAATTCCTAAGGCTACCGCAATACCTGTGCTATGAAAATGTATTAGTGTACCTTTTCGAGTACCAATAGGCTCAACTCCATACACTAAAAATGTAGTGATAGATATAATAATGCCTGATATTGCAATCAATAAAAATAGAGAGCTAAGCTCAAGTGTATCTGTAATTTTATTCCATATAATCCAACCAATAAAGGTTGCTAATACTGCAATAACAGAATAAGCAATATCTTGTGACACATTTAAAAAGAAAAATGTGTGACCAATAATCAATATTGTAGCGCTAATAATTTTATTTAAATCAATTTTCATAATACTTTGTATTGTGTTTATATTGTAATTTGTGAATATGAATATTAATAAACAAGTGAGAAATTAATTGTTGGAGAAAAAAATTAAATATGGTGTAATAGGTGTTGGGCATTTAGGCAATTTCCATATTAAACAATTATTAAAAATTAATTCTGTTGATTTAGTTGGTATTTATGATGAAAACAAACAGCGTTTAGATGAAATTAGTAAAAACTATAGTGTTCATAAGTTTGATTCAGCAGTGAGTCTTCTAGAACAGGTTGATGCTGTTTCAATTGTCACACCAACCACAACACACAAAGATGTAGCTTTGCTAGCTCTTGAGAATGATTGTCATGTGTTTATTGAAAAGCCTATAGCAGACAATGTAGAGTCTGCACAACAAATCCAAAATAAAGTAAGAGCATTAAACAAAGTTGCCCACATTGGTCATATTGAAAGATTTAATCCTGTATTTAAGAAATTTCAAGAAAGAGCGCATAAACCACTATTTCTAGAATGCCATAGATTATCACAGCTGAATAATAGAAGTATGGACATTTCAGTAATTCTAGATTTAATGATTCATGATTTAGATCTTGTGATGCATATAGTAGATTCACCTATTAAACATATCATTGCAGATGGAATTAATGTAGTATCTCAAAGTATTGATTTGGCCAACGTAAAATTAACTTTTGAAAACAATTGTGTTGCTAATCTAACTGCAAGTAGAATATCTGATAAAAATATGAGAAAAATAAGGCTCTTTGAAAATAATTGCTATACCAGTTTAGATTTATTAAATCATAAAATTTCAAAACATTTTGCTAATTTTTCTAAATCAGAGGGAAAATTAAATTTTAAAAATGAACAAATTGCAATTGATAATTACGATGCATTGAAAGCAGAACTAGAAAATTTTTGTAATTCTATTATTAATAACAATAGTGATTTTTCAAATATGGATTATTCTATTAGGGCCTTAGAGGTTGCGCTTGAAATAAATAATATAATTAAGTTAAAATCAAATTAATGAAAATATTCATAATAGCTGGTGAGCCTTCAGGAGATGAGTATGGCGCAAAATTAATGGAAGAATTAAATAAAAACAATTCTGAATTAACTTTTTGTGGTATTGGTGGAACTCTTATGGAAGCTCAAGGATTAAAATCTATGGTTCCCTTAAATGATATCGCTGTAATGGGTTTCAGTGAAATTATCAAAAAAATTTTTTATTTTTTAAAATTAGAAAAACAAATTTTATCTTTTATAAAACATAACGCTCCACAAAAAATTATTTTAATTGATTACCCTGGATTTAATTTAAGAATAGCAAAAAAAATTAAAGCTATTTCTAATGCAAAAATCATCTACTATATAAGCCCTCAAATCTGGGCGTGGAAAGAAAAAAGAATAAATATCATAAAAAAATATGTTGATGAATTATTAGTAATATTTGAATTTGAAAAAAAATGGTATCAAGAAAGAGGTGTAAAAACTCATTATATTGGACATCCGTTTTTAGATATATGGACCAAAGGTCATAATATTAATGAATTTATAGAAAAGAATAAGATTGATATTCAAAAACCTATTCTTACATTGTTTCCAGGAAGTAGAAAACAAGAAGTAAAAAGACATTTATCTTTGTTTGTTGATGCTGCTTTACACTTGAAAAGCATAGTGCCTGAATTACAAATTCTTTTAGGTTTGCACTCAGATCTTGAGCTAAAAAAATCAATTGATAAAGAAGTGAAAATCATAGAACATGATCAGTTAAAAGCATTAGAAATAGCAAATGCTGCCATTATATCATCTGGAACCGCAACTTTGCAATCTGCAATTATGGGGGTTCCAGCTGTAGTAGTATATAAAATGAATACAATTTCATGGTTGATAACAAAATTTTTTGTTAATGTAAAATTTGCAAGTATGGCAAACATTATTATGGGTAAAGAAATCTATAAAGAGCATTTACAAAATAATGCGACTAAAGAACAAATTGTAGCTAGCATAAGTAAAATATTTACAGATAATTTATATAAGGAAAATTTGATTAGCGAAATAAAGCAAATAAATGAATCTGTTGGTAGCGCTGGTGCAACAAAAAAAGCTGCAAAATTGATAGAGATGATTTAAAATGAAATTTTTTATACTAAAATGGATTGGGTACATTGTATTAACACTTATTTATAAAAGCTGTAAAATAGAAATTCGTGGTCAAAAAAATTTTGAGCAAGCCTTAAACAACAATAACCCTACTATGTTATGTGTATGGCATGGTAGAATGTTATTTCCTATCTATTATGTATTAAATAAAAAATTATCACCTTGGGCAATAGCAAGCCCGTATCAAGATGGAGCCATTGTTGCATCTATTTTAAAAAAGTGGAATGTAAAAATTATTTGGGGCTCTAGTAACAGAAACTCTAATAAAGTATCAAAAAAAATGAAATCAATATTTGAGGGTGATAAAAATGCTGTTATATGCATAACAAATGATGGTCCAAAAGGACCAAAACATATTGCAAAAAAGGGCTCTCTTGAAATAGCTCGAAAATTCAATGCAAATATAATCACAATCACAGGTAATGCATCTAATCATTGGCAATTTAAATCTTGGGATCATTTTGTGATGCCAAAACCTTTTAGTAAAATCATCATCCATGTTGCACCACAATATAATATGGATGGCACAGATTTAGTTACAGGAGTTTCAAGCTATATGCGTGACCATGAAAAAATGGCCGATCAATTTTTTAATGTTTAAATTAATTTTATATCCCATTATGTTTTTAGTCTATGTAGTAACTACGCTTAGAGATAAGCTGTACGAATATCAAATTCTAAAAAGCACACATTCTCGTTTACCTGTTATTTCTGTGGGCAATATTCAAATGGGAGGGTCTGGAAAAACGCCTTTTGTGATATCCTTATGCTATAATCTATTGGAGGCAAATATTAAGCCTGTTATTGTTACTAGGGGGTATAAAAGAAGAACTAAAAATCAAATTATTTTTAAAGATATTAATGAATATTCTGTCTGGGATGTTGGAGATGAGCCTTATTTACAAAAATTGAAATTGCCTAATGTAGATATTATTATTGATCATAATAAAAGTCGTGCCTTAGAATTTGCAAACAGTTTGTCTGGTGTTGAATGTATAATTCTAGATGATGGGTTTCAATCAAAATACATTCAAAAAGATATAGAAATAGTGTTAATTAACAATTGGCAATCAGAAAATACTTTCCAACTTTTTCCATTAGGTAATTTAAGGGAAAGTGTAAGCGCTTTGAAAAAAGCTCATCACATTTATATGACAAAGGGAGCTAATGAGTTTAAAAGATTAAGCGATTATAATACTAAAAAAGTGGAAATTAATTATAAGCTAATTGATGCCCAGAATAAAACAGAAATATCGTTTAATGTACTACATTCAAAAGAGAAAAAGAAAATTTATGGAATCTGTGGAATTGCAAATCCAGCACAATTTTTTGAAACATTAAATAATTTAAATATAAACTGCGATAAAAAAATTACGGTTCCAAACCATTATAAATATAACGCAAACTCAGATAAATTTGAAGATCAAGAAAATATTATTTATATAACTACATATAAAGATTATTTTAAACTTGATTTAAAAAATTCTCCTATTTTTATATTAGATATGTATATTAATATTGATGATAATATCCTTATGAAAAAAATAAAAAATCTTATTTAATATGGTAAAAAAATATGACATTTTTCCAAATGGACTTGCTATACAATGGGCTGATAATACAGAATCGTTTTTAGATTTTCATACATTACGTGATGCTTGTCCATGCGCATACTGTTCTGGTGAAACAGATGTTTTTGGTAATGTTTATATTGGAAAGGGTATTAGAAAAACACAGGCTGCATATGAAGTAAATTATGTTGAAAAAGTAGGGCATTATGCAATTAGATTTTTCTGGAAAGATAATCATAATAGTGGTATCTATTCCTTTGAATTGCTAAAAAAATTAACAATTAGTAATGCCAAAAATTAAATACATAATTTGGGATTGGAATGGTACTCTTGTTAATGATGCCTGGCTATTTGTGGAATTAATGAATGAAGAGCTATCAATAAGAAACTTGCCACCTATTAGTATAGCTGATTACAGAGAAAAATTTATATTTCCGGTTAAAACATACTATGAAAATTTAGGTTTTGATTTTTCAAAAGAGAACTTTGAAACTGTTGGATTAAATTTCATACAAAACTTTAAAAAACGAAATCGCGAACCTTATTTATACCAAAATTCTCAACATATATTGAAAAAACTAGCTGCAGCTAATATAGGTCAGTCAATTGTCTCTGCACAAGAAAATCAGCTTTTAAATGAGACAGT
>NZRW01000024.1 GCA_002701185.1 Fidelibacterota bacterium | reverse complement strand
TTTCTCAGTTTTATAAAACCAAACCAAATAAAAAATATGATAATTTACCTTATTTTACTATCAATAATCCTTGAAATATTTCATCTTATTATACCTGAAAGAAGTTTTCAATGGTCAGATTTATTTGGAAATTTATTTGGGGTCATTATTGTAATTTTTATCAACAAACTTATAAATAAATATGAAAATTTTAAAAATTAAATTAATAATTTCACTCTGTTTGTTAGTTGGATGTTCATCAATTCCTACAAATACTTCGAATAGCTGNTNAATATTTTNATGAAANATATNTNTGGTATAAACATGNNAAAAAANNNGAAAAAAAATGGGGNACNCCNNTTNATNTNCANTTNGCANTTATAAAAATGGAGTCNGATTTTGATTGGTTNGCAAAACCTGAAAGAAGAAAAATATTTAAAGTAATACCTTATAAAAGACCTTCAAGTTCTTTTGGTTATTCGCAAGCTGTAAAAGGTACATGGAAACAATATAAACAAGAGACTAATAATCCATTAGCTACAAGAGTTAGATTTAAAGATAGTGTAGATTTTATTGGTTGGTANACAAACAAATCAGAAAAAATATTAAAAATTTCAAAGAAAGATGCTTTTAGACAGTATATTGCATATCATGAAGGGTGGGGAAATTATAAAAATTACAAGAATAATAAAAAAATAATTTCTTTAGCAAAAAGAGTTCAATCGCAATCAAATAAGTATAAGAGTCAACTTGATAAATGTGCTGGGCATTTAAATAGAAAAAAATATATTATTTTTTAGCGTAACTGTTTTTTAAGCTCTATATCAATAACATCAATTCTTTTTGTGTTTTTGGCCAAAGTTAGATACATCGTAGGTGTTACGTATAAAGTAAAAAATGTAGAAATTATCATTCCACCTAATATTGTTGCACCAACGGCAAGCCTTGATCCTTCCCCGGCACCTGGACCAATATTTCCAATAACCAATGGCATCATTGCAATCATGGTACTAATTGATGTCATGATTATAGGCCTAAATCTAAGATCACAAGCCTCTTTCACTGAGCTTTCAATATTTTTGCCTGCTGCTCTTAATTGGTTAGCATAGTCGACAATTAAAATACTATTTTTTGTTGAAATTCCAATAAGAATAACAAGAGCAATTTGAGAGAAAATATTTATCGAGGTATTTAAAAATAAAATAAATACTAATCCTCCAAAAACAGCAAGCGGAACAGTAAGAACAATTATAAAAGGATGTATAAATGAATTAAATGTTGCAGCCATAACTAAATAAGCAGTTAATAATGCTAGAGCAAAAATAATGTATAGTTCATTACTAGTTTCTTTTAATTCTTCAGATTTACCCTTCCAGGTAATTTGCTTTTCAGGAGCAACTTCGATAATTGTTTTTTCTAAATACTTAATAGCTTCTGCCAAAGTATAACCCTCACTTATATTTGCAGATATAGTAATGGCTCTTTGTCTGTTATATCTTGATAATTTATTTGCAGAACCCTGTTCCTTAAAATCAACCAAGTTAGCTAATGAAATTAATTTTCCATTATTTTCCGATCTGACGAAAATTTTGCTTAAACCTTCTTTATTTTTTCTATCTGATGAATATTGTTGTAAAATAATTGGATATTCTTTTCCTAGTTTATTAAATTTTGTAACTGTTTTTCCACCATATAAAGTTTCTAGAGTTTGACCAATTGATTGAGCAGATATACCTAAGTCCTTAGCTTTATTTTTATTTATAATTAATTTTATTTCCGGTTTATTTCTTGAATAATCAGTTTCAATTCTAGATAAATTTCTATTTTTTCTTAACATTCTTATTACTTTATTTTGTGTTTTTTCCAAATCTTCATAAGTACTTCCTAATATGACCATTTGGATTGGTTTATTATAATTTGAAACTCTTATTGATTGTGGTGATATTGGAAATGCTACAGTTTGTGGTACAGTCACTATTTTTCCAATTGCTTGTCGCATAATAGTTTGAGAATTTTGTTTTCTATTTTTCCAATGATCCAGGAGTGAAATAATTAAGTAACTATTTTCAGATCCAAAACCAGGAACTATCATTAGAAATTTTTTGTAAGGACTATCTTCAGATTGTAATAAAGGTATAAGCCTTTTTTCTACATCTTCTGCTCTATTTTGAGTATACTGAAAAGAACTACCTTCGTCAGTGAAACCAATAACAAGATAAGCACCTCTATCTTCCAGGGGGAGTAATTCTTTTTTAGTAAAATTATACAATAATGCCGAACCAATTATCATTAGTACAATAAAAGAGATGACTATTTTTTTTTTATAAATCCAAAATTTAAGCGTATCTTGGTAAAAATACGAAAATCCTTTAAAAAATTTATCAAATTTTANNACAAAAAAATTTGTTTTAGTTTTTCTATTTAAAAATTTACTTCCAAGCATTGGCGATAGTGTTAAAGCTACAAATGACGAAATTACAATTGAAAAAGATAATGCAATAGCTGTTTCTTTAAATAATGTTCCTGCTATTCCTTCAATAAAAATTAGTGGAAGAAAAACGGCAACCAATATTAATGTTGTAGCAATAATAGCAAATGTTATTTGTTTTGATCCTTTGTAAGCTGCAACCAAAGGTGTTTCACCGTTTTCTATTCTTCGATAAATTGCATCAGTCATAATTACAGAGTCATCTGTAATTATCCCAATTGCTAAAATGAAACTTAATAAAACGAATATATTTATCGACAAATCAAACAAATATATTCCTAGAAAAGTCGCTATCAAACTAACAGGTAAAGCTATAGCTGGCACAATAACCGCTTTTAGATTGCCCAAAAATAAATAAATAATTGCTACAACTAAAATAAAAGCAATTATAAGAGTTTTGTAAACTTCATTAATTGCAGCTCCTATGTATGTTGCTCTATTAAAAGCTATTTCCAAATTTAATTCTGGAGGTAAATTTTTCTTAACTTCCTTAATTTTTTTTTTAATTTCTTTTGAAAGCTCTACGGTAGATGCGCCACTTTTTGCATAAATACCAATTCCAACAGTTTTAAGATTTAGTGCATTTTTACTTTGTGCTCTAAATAATGCTTTTTCTGAAACTGGTCCAAACTCAATATTAGCTATATCTGAGAGTTTGACTAAATTATTTTTCCCTTTTTTTATTGGTAATTGTTTTAGTTTTTTTAAATCATTATATGATTTATCTAAATTAATTGTTAAGTCTACATTGTTAGACTCTAATGTGCCTGCAGGTAGACTGACATTTTCATTTCGAAGAGCTACTTCCACCTCCTGAATGGTAAGATTATTAGCTGCCAGTCTAATTGGATCTATCCATACTCTTACACTTAATTCTCTTAGTCCTCCCACTCTAATTCTTCCAACGTTTTTAACACTTGAAAATTGATCTACTAAATATCTTTCTGCGTAGTCTCCCAATTCTAAATCACTCCATGTTCCAGAGGAAAGCGCTATCCACATAGTGGTTGTAAAACCTGCCGCTTGTTTAAGTATTTGTGGTGGATTAGATTCCGCAGGTAGGTTGTCAACTATTCTTGCAACTCTTTCTCTAACGTCATTTGCAGCATCGTCCAAATCAATATCAGTATTAAATTCTATATTTATTGTGCTCTTTCCATTTTCTGATTTTGAGTCAATATTTTTTATTCCCTCAGCTCCACCTATCACGTCTTCAATTACCTGTGTAACTTCTTCATCAATTATAGATGCAGATGCTGATTTATAATCGACTTTAACTTGCACTACAGGTGGCTGAAGCCCAGACGGAAGTTCTCTCACGGGTAATTTCCAAAATACAAAAAATCCAAACACAATTAAAATTAAAGATAATACCCAAGCAACTACAGGTCGTCTTATACTAACTTCAGTTATATACATTATTTACTTTTTAATTGGTTTAATTTTTCCCCTTGGTCTAACTTTTTTAAGTCCTTCTGCAACAATAATGTCTCCTGAAACTAGTCCAGAAATTACTTCAACATTACCTTTATTTCTTAAACCTATTTTAATTTCAGTTTTGTTTGCTGTACTATCTTCTTTTACTTTGTAAACGTAAGATTTATTTCCTTCCAGCATTATGCTTGTATCAGGAATAGATAAAGAACTTCTTTCATTATAATTTAAATTTACTTCGAGTAGTGAACCTGGAATTAATTCATAGTTTTCGTTATTAATTTTAACTCTTGTTAAAAGACTTCTTGTTTCTGCATTAATTCTACTAGAAACTCCATCGACCTCACCCTTATAAATTTTGTTTTTATAACCTGCGAATTTAGCATTAATTGGCAATCCTTTTTTAATTACCGCTGCAAATGTTTCAGGAATTTTTAAATCGGAATAAATGATTGAGCTATCATCTAATGTTATAATAACCGAATTTTCTGATCCAAGAGTATCTTCTGTTAATCCTCGATAACCTAAAATACCGCTAAAAGGAGCTAAAATATCTTTATCTTTGAGTTTAACTATAATTTCACCCTTCTCTACATATTTTTTAAGATTAAGATCTGAAGTTAAATTATTTTTTTTAATTCTAAAAGTTTCAGTTTTTTTTGATATTGCTGTACCAAAACTTTCAATTGTTTCTGAAAATTTTTTTTCTACTACCTCAGTGACAATTATTCCTGGAGGCTGTCTTTTACTAAATTTTTTCTTAAAATGATTACCCACCATCGTCCTTGCAACAATAACTGCTGCAATTACAAAAAAGAAAATAATTATTATAGTTGTTATTTTTGTTGATCTTTTCATAGTTTTAATTTTCCATACTCAGCCCAGGAGCCGTCATAAATAGTAGGTGTATATTTATTATTTATCATGGAATAAGCAAGAGCTAAAACAGCTGCAGTAACTCCTGATCCACACGAAAAAACAATTTCTTCGTCATAAGTTGAACCTAATAAACTTGAAAATTTGTTTAAAATGTCTTTTGAATTTTTAAAAGTATGATTTTCAGTAATCAACTCGTTAAAGGGAAGACAATAAGAATTTTTTATTGAACCGCTTCTGACATCTTTCCTGGGTTCAGGATCTTTTCCTTCAAATCTTCTTTTACTCCTTGCATCAATTACTTTAAATTTTTTATTTGTTATATTTTCATCTATTTGCTTTTTATTTTTTATCATTTCTTTTTTTTCAAGTGCAATATATTTTGTTTTATTTACTTTATTTATTTTATTCGTGGTAGTTCTATTTTCTAATTTCCATTTTTTTAATCCACCATCTAACACATGAACTAAATTAGGATTATGTCCAAAGTAAATAAATGAGAACCAGCATCTACAGGAACTATATAGGTCAGAGTTATCATAAATAACTATTGAATCATTATTAGATATACCCATTGATGATACAATTTCTTCCCACTTTTTTTTTGTAGGCATCATGTGAGGAAGATCGCTTTCTTTCTCGGAATTATCATCTAAATCAAAAAAAATTGCATTTTCTAAGTGATCTTTATCAAATTCCTTTTTTGAATTTCTGCTAACATTTGGCAGATGCCATGAACAGTCTAAAATTTTTACTTTTTCAAAATTAGAAGCTAGCCATTCAGTTGAAACTAAAGACATTAATAATTTTTTTCTAAGTATTTTTGATGATAATCTTCAGCTTTACAATAATTTTTAATCTCAGAGATTTTTGTTACAATCTTTCCATTAAATTTTCCATTAAATTTTAAAAATACTTTTTCAGCTATTTCTTTTTGTTTTAAATTTGAATAAAATATTTCACTTCTATATTGTGATCCAATGTCAGGGCCTTGTTTATTTAAAGTAGTTGGATCATGTATTTCAAAAAAAAAATTTAATATTTCTTCGTAGGATAATTTATCTCTATTAAATTCTATTTTTACAACTTCTGCATGATTAGTTTTACCTGTACATACTTCTTCATAAGATGTTTTTTGATAGTCGCCACCACAGTAACCAACTTCAGTTTTAAACACACCATCTAACTTGCTAAACTTTATTTCTGGTCCCCAAAAACACCCTAATGCTAAAATTGCTATTTCCATTGATTATTAATTTAATTAATCTAAAGTTATTATTATGCTTTCCAAAAATCAATTAGGCTTTTTGTACATGTTTATGTCAGTTTGTGCATTTTCAGTAATGGATCTAATTGTTAAATGGTCTGAAAATTACCCCGTGGGTGAAGTTTTATTTTTTAGGGGTTTTTTTGGAATAATTCCTTTATTTTTTTTGATTCCAAGAAAAAGATATTTAGATTTCTATAAAACCAACAGAGGTTTTCTTCACTTTAGAAGATGCGCAGCAGGGTTAATTGCTATTGTAGCTATTTTTATTGCTTTAAGAAAATTACCTTTAGCAACGGTTGTAAGCATTTCTTTTGCGGCACCTGTTTTTACAACAATAATGTCTATTTTTTTACTAAGTGAAAAAGTAGGTTTGTATAGGTGGTTGGCAGTTATAGTTGGTTTTATTGGAATATTAATAATCTCAGAACCCGGATATAGTTCTTTAAATCTATATTATTTATATCCAATTATTTTTTGTTTTGGGTTATCATATGTTGCAATAACAATAAAACAACTGTCTACTTCAGAACCAGTTTGGTTAATAAGTTTTTATTTTTCTTTATCTATTATGTTTATTAGTTTTTTTACGATCACAACTGGTTGGATAATGCCATCCATAAAAGATTTATTTTTGCTATCTCTTTTAGGAATTCTAGGGGGATTAGCAAATTTATGGTTAACTCAATCTTACAAATTTTCAGACGTATCTTTGGTAACACCTCTTAAATATCTAGCCTTAGTTTTTGCTATTTTTTTTGGCTATGTTATTTGGGATGAAGTTCCTAGCTCAAAAACTTTAATTGGTTCACTACTTGTTATTATTTCCTCAATTATTATTTTTAGAAGGGAAATTTCACTTAAAAAAGAAGTTTCCATTCCTCGACATGAGTAAACCACCAAAATATTGGCATAAAGCTAAAATATCACTCTCAAAAAGAGACCCGATATTAAAAAAAATTATTAAGCAATATAACAAAGGACATTTAACAACCAAAAACAATCCTTTTTTCTCTCTTTGCAGAACAATTGTAGGACAACAAATATCAGTTAAAGCTGCAGACACAATTTGGAATAGGCTTGAAACTAAATGTAAAAAAAAAATTATACCTCAGAAGATTATTAAATTAAAAACAACTAGTATGAAAAAGGCAGGGCTATCTCGCCAAAAGATTTCATATTTAAAAAATATTGCAAAAAGTTTCAAAAATAAATCCTTCGATGTTTCAAGTTTAAAGAAAATGGATGATGTTTCTGCAATTGATTATATTACTCAGCTAAAAGGATTAGGTATTTGGAGTGCTCAAATGTTTTTAATGTTTAATTTAAATAGACCAGACATTTTTCCAACTAAAGATATTGGTTTAATTAGAGCAATATCAAAAAATTATAAAAAACGTTATCCCCCTAGCGAAAAATTTTTAAATAAAATTTCTAATTTACATAGTGGTTACAGAACTGTTTTTACTTGGTATATGTGGAGAAGTATTGATCCCACAGATGTTGAATATTAAAATAAAATATTATTTTTATAATCCATGCAATATTTTTAATTTAATTTTCCAACCAATCTTTTAATTTTTCTTTATTTTCCTTTACATAACTTGGTAGCTTATTAATATCTATTTTTTTAAGTTTTTCACCTCCTCCTATTTTTACCAATGATCTTTGGTCATGCTTCAAATTATATATAGCTTTTTTTTCATTCATCATTTTTTTAATTCCATCTATTCCTAATGGATTCAAATCATATTCTCTATGATGAAGATAAGATTTTAATTTGTATTCAATTTCTTTTGCAGTTTTAATATACGAGAAATGCCATCCACCATCCTCTACAAACATAATATTACTAAACTTATTTTTACTAAATAAAATATCAAATCTCCACCATGGATAGTTTCTATCTTTAATGTTTCTTAACCACTGAGGAGAAATTAAATCTTTCTTTTTACAAGCTTTGGATCCAACCCACGAAAAATTTTCATATTTTAAATTTAGTTTGTAATAAATCATCTCTTGTTTAAAAAAAACAAATTTTTCTTTTGAGTCTTTTAGTTTAAATTTATTTAATTTGGGAATTTCGTCTAAATCTGAAATTATTATCCAGTCATCTTTTTCTGCTAAATTTAGACCATAATTAATATAATTTCTTTGACTGTTTTCTCTCTTTATAGAATTGAGAATATATTTCTTATTTTTAATATTTTCTAAATCATCATTGTTAACTACTTCTATACCTTGAGGTTCTGTGTCTTGTATTAAATAAATTATTTTATCTTTAAAATTTTTATATTTATTTATATCAAAATTTAATTTTTTNGTTTCACCTTTATGATTATACTTACTTTCTATAATAACAAAAAAATCTACATANTTATCTAACGTGTTTAGTCTTATATCAAGCACAAGATCTTCATCAAAGTACATAAAACAATCAAAAATTTTCATAAATTTTTTTAATTTAAATTATAGTTTATTTTATAATTTCTTTAAATCTAAAAGTTGCAATTTCTCCAACTTGTTTTTTTGCTTCAATAAATTCTTCATCAAATGAATTTTTAATTCTAGTTCTAAAATAATTTAAAATATCATTTTTATTTTTACCCTTTACTGCAATTATAAATGGAAAACCAAATTTTTTTTTATAATTTAAATTAAGTTTTTTAAATTCCTNAACTTCCTCTTTAGAACATTCGTTTAACCCAGCGCCTTTTTGCTCCTTTTTAGACTCATTAGTTAGTTTTTGTTCTACGACAAGTTCAGGATNAGAATTTAGAATTTTAATAATACTTTCTTTATTACTTTCATTATAAATTTTAAAAAATTTTAAACGAAGATTATCAAAATTTTTATAAGGCAAATAATCAAATACTCTTTCAGCTATCCATTCTGTTTTTTCAAAAACATTTCCAAAAATAGATATAAAATCAGATTTATTTAATTTATTAACTTTATTTATTGAGTCCATTTTGACTAATTTTAAACAGTTTTAATATATTAATTATGCAATTTTTGTATATTATACAACAACGATATGACAAAATTAACAACACATGTGCTGGACGTTTTTTCAGGAAAGCCTGGTAAAGACATAAAAGTAGACCTATATTTTATTGAAGGTCAAAAAAAAGTAAAAATAAATAGTTTACAATTAAATAATGATGGAAGAGCAGACAAACCTTTAGTCGAGAATGAAAATTTTAAAGTTGGAAAATATGAACTTGTATTTTTTGTTGGAGAGTATTTTAAAAATATTACTGATTTAGATCCAATACCTTTTTTAGATGAGGTAGTAATTAGATTTGGAATTTCAAATAACAAAGAACATTATCATGTCCCGCTCTTAGTTTCTCCTTGGAGTTATTCAACTTATAGGGGAAGTTAATGTCATCTAATAAGATTGAATTTGTTTTTCAAAACAAAGTTCACCAAATTTTAAATCCCGACCCAAATGAAACAGTTTTAAACTTCGTAAGATCAAATTTAAAAAAAACTGGGACAAAAGAAGGTTGTGCAGAAGGCGGGTGTGGAGCCTGTACAATAGTTTTAGGTGAACTAAAAAATAATAAAATTTTATATAAATCAATTAATTCATGCATTACTTTTGTACCAGTTCTTAACGGTAAACAATTAATACTANTAGAAAATTTAACATCAGAAAATGGCAAATTACACTCGGTTCAAAATGCAATGGTGGATTTCCATGGATCTCAGTGTGGTTTTTGTACCCCAGGATTTGTCATGTCGATGTTTGCGATGTTTAAAAATAACAAAAGTATAAATAATGAATTAATAAATGATTCATTGTCTGGGAATTTGTGTAGGTGCACAGGTTACAGACCGATAATTGATGCNGCTAAAAGTTTANATAATTTATCTAGANANGATCATTTTGATAAAGACAAATTTATTACATTGAGGTTATTAAAAAAAATAACAAAAAAAAANATTGAAATAACAAGTAATAATAAAAAATACTTTGCTCCAAAAACAATAAAGGAGCTGAAAAAAATATTAAATAAAGTTAAAGATGCAAAGCTTTTGAGTGGGGGTACTGATTTATCATTAGAAGTCACAAAGAAAAGAAAGGAATTAGAAAAAATAATTTATCTTGGTTCAATAGANGAGCTTAATTTTATTAAAAAATATAAAAATGAAATTGAAATTGGAGCAAGCACAACCTTAATAAATTTTGAAAAACAAATAAAAAAATATTATTTAGATTTTTATAATATTTTAAAAAGGTANGGCTCTGTCCAAATTAGAAATGTATGTACCATAGCTGGAAATATTGCAACAGCCTCACCAATCGGTGACTCTCTACCATTGTTATTGGCACTAGACGCTAAAATAATTATAGATGGTAAAAATGGAAAAAAAACAATTCCTATTAATAATTTTTTTATTGGATATAGAAAAACCAAACTAAAACAAGGTGATTTTATTTATTCCGTTAAGATTCCAATATTAAAATATAACATTTTTAAAGCTTATAAAATTTCTAAAAGATTCGATGATGATATATCATCAGTATGCGGNTCTTTTAATTTGGAAATCAATAAAAATCATATTAAAAGAGCAAAAATTGCATTTGGCGGAATGTCTGAGGTTCCAAAAAGAGCAATTAAAACTGAAAAAATATTAATTAATTCNGAATTTTCNGAAAAAATATTTGATAAAGCTACAAAAAATTTAGAAAAAGATTTCTCNCCAATTGANGACATGAGAGCTAGCAAAAAATACAGAATNGAGGTAGCAAAAAACCTTCTTTTAAAATGTTTTTTTGAGATTAAAAATCAAAAATTATTAAGGATTAANTAATGAATAATAATCAAAACCATATAAATCAAAGCAGACCNCACGATAGCGCAATAAAGCATGTAAGTGGGCTTGCTGAATATACAGATGATATAAAAGAGCCACCAGGAACACTCTTTGGAGCAATTGGATGGAGNAAAAAATCAAAAGCTATNATAAAAAAAATTAATTTAGANGAAGTTAAAAAAAGTGAAGGNGTTATAGCAGTTGTTAATTATTTGGATATTCCAGGAAGAAATGATGTAGGACCAGTTTTTGATGGAGATCCTATATTTTCAAAAGAGAAAGTTGAATTTTTTGGACAGCCATTGTTTGCTGTAGCAGCTAAATCAACTGAACTCGCTAGAAAAGCAGTTTTAAAGGCGAAAGTTAAATATAAAAATCTAAAGCCTATAGTAACTATAGANGATGCGCTTAAAAAAAATAACCTTTTATTTAATGTTAAAAAAATTAGTAGAGGAAACGCCTCTAAAGCAATTNCAAAATCAAAAAATTTATTAAAAGGAAATTTTACAACAGGAAGTCANGAGCATTTTTATTTAGANGGNCANGTTGCTTTTACAATTCCNAAAGANGANNANGANTTNCTAGTNTACAGNTCAACNCAACATCCNTCAGAANNTCANCAAATAATATCNAAAATGTTNAANCAAAAAAGTAATTCANTAACTGTTTTAGTAAGAAGAATNGGAGGAGGATTTGGNGGNAAAGAAACAAATTTTATGACAGCNAGTATNTGNGCNTTNCTTTCNNATAAAACAAANTGTCCNGTTAAANTAAAANTNGANAGAGATGANGATATTATTNTNACAGGNAAAAGACATGANTTTAANTCANNTTATGAAGTTGGTTTTNANGANNATGGAGTNATAGANGGNNTNAAANTTAAANTNGCATCNAANTGTGGAATGTCACCTGATCTATCTCATGCAATAAATGAAAGAGCACTACTTCATATTGATAATGCTTATTACCTAAAAAATTTAGAAGTAGAAAACTATTTGTGTAAAACTAATACATCGACCTCAACAGCATTTAGAGGATTTGGCGGAAATCAAGGGATGATGGCTATAGAAAATGTTATTGATAATATTTCTAGGTACTTAAAAAAAGATCCTTTTGAAGTAAGAAAAGTTAATTTCTATCAAAAAAATAAAAAAAATATAACTCACTATGGAATGAAAATTGAGGATAATGTTATAGATAAAATTTTTGAAAGATTATTAAAAAAATCAAATTATAAAAAAAGATATGACCAAATAAGAAAATATAATTTAAAAAGTAAATTTAAAAAAAAAGGTATAGCGATTACACCCGTTAAGTTTGGGATATCATTTACCACAATCCATCTTAATCAAGCTGGAGCATTGGTTCATATATATACTGATGGAAGTATTCATTTAAATCATGGTGGTATTGAAATGGGACAAGGAACACATACTAAAATTGCACAATTAGTTGCCCATTCTTTTGGTTTGCCATATGAAAAAGTTCAAATATCATCTACCAACACCTCAAAGGTTCCCAATACTTCAGCAAGCGCAGCATCATCAACCACAGATTTGAATGGTGCAGCTGCATTAAATGCTGTTTTAAAAATTAAAAAGAACTTAGAGAAATTTATAAAATCAAAATATAAAATTTTTGACAAAAAAGATCCTATTTATAAAGATGGCCATATTTTATTTGGAAATAGATCATTTAAATTTGATAAAATTGTTAACGAAGCTTATTTTAATAGAATTTCTTTATCATCTTCAGGATTTTACTCAACTCCGAAAATAAAATTTGACAAAAAAAAATTTACAGGTCGTCCATTCTATTATTTTTGTTATGGTGCCGCCGTATCGGAAGTAACAATTGATACACTTACTGGAGAAAATATTTTGAATCGTGTTGATATTGTACATGATGCAGGAAATGCAATTAATCCATCCCTCGAACTTGGTCAAATTGAAGGAGGTTTTATTCAAGGGCAAGGTTGGCTCACCATGGAAGAAGTCAAATGGAAAGCTAATGGAGAAATTACAACATTTTCACCATCAACATATAAGATTCCCGCAGCCAGTGACATACCAAAAGAATTTAATGTAGAAATTTTTAAAGAGGGAAGTAATAAAGAAAATGTTGTAAACAAATCTAAAACCACTGGTGAGCCTCCTCTTATGCTGGCAATGAGTGTTTTTTTTGCAATCAAAGATGCAGTCGCCTCTGTAGTAAATTACAAAAAAATTCCAATTCTTGATGCTCCCGCTACTCCAGAAAATATATTAATGAGTATAAAGGAGATTAAAAACAGAAAAATGAATGGACTTTATGGAGAATAATAAAAAATTTATGTTAAGAGCAATTCAGCTATCGATCGAAAGTATCCAAAATAATGGAGGACCTTTTGGCTGTGTTATTGTAAAACAAAATAAAATTATTTCTGAAGGATTCAATAAAGTTACCTCAACAAATGATCCAACAGCCCATGGAGAAATAGTTGCTATTAGAGAAGCGTGCAAAAAGTTGAATACGTTTAATTTAGAAGGTTGTGAGTTATACTCAAGCTGTG
>NZRW01000023.1 GCA_002701185.1 Fidelibacterota bacterium | reverse complement strand
AAAAACATGAAATAATTTTGTGAAAATTCAAAATCAGCTAAATTATATTTTTCTGCTAATGAAATACGCATTAAGTTTAATCCTGCAAACCCCCAACATCTTCCTGACGCTTTTTGATTAGTTACTTTTTTCATTTCATTTGAAACCACATCTGAATAGGTATGGTCTACCATTCTATAAGCATCCCAATCCATAGCAATATTATCTATTTGACTTCTAGTTAGTGCATTTCTAGATATTTTATTGGTTGGATTACTTTTAAAATTTTTATTAAAATTTTTAATGTTAGCTGTTGATATTGAATCTTTCATTTAAACTCCTCTAAAATAATAAAGCCCTAATTGTTATAATCAGGGCTTTATTAAAAATTACTTACTTAAGTAGCATTATTTTTTGTGTTGCTACCTGTCCATTACTTTCTGCTTTGATCATATATACACCACTTGAAAGATGTTGTGCATCCCAAGTTAAGCTATATGTATCAGCATCTACCATACCATCTATTAATGTACCTACAACTTGTCCCATTAGATTATATACTTTAACTGAAGCATATCCAGCCTCAGAAACAGAAAAATCTATGTTTGTTGTTGGATTAAATGGGTTTGGATAAGCAGCACTTAGATTAAACTCTGATACATGCTTAACTACATCAATAAACTCATGTGAATTTACTGCTAATACTTCATCTACTTCAAAAGCATCTTCTGTAGTAAAAATATGATCAGTTTCAGGAGCAACTACAATTAACTTTGTTGTTGTTCCATTTGTTTTATACTCAGCTACTAGAGCATCACTTGTTAACTCTAATTCAAAACCTAAATCATGTGAAAGAGTTAACTCAACTGCTCCTAAGTATCCATCAGATGTCATGTCTACACCAGAAGCTGTCTCATACATAATCGCTGAACTCGCATCTGAAGTACGGCCATCTAAAATTAAATTTAATAATAGTGTTACATCTAGAACGTTAACGATGCCATCCATATTTAAATCAGCTGTATTTAAATCCATTTCTATTGAACCTAGAATCATACTAAGCATAACAATTACATCTTGAACATTTAACATTAAGTCACCATTAGTATCTCCAACAATAATGTCAGATTCAACATATACTGGTGGAAAAACAATATCGTCGATAAAAGCAGCATCTAGACAATCAGTATTAATACAATCTGTAGAACCACCTCCACTATCTTTAACATAAGTCCAAGTAAATTCTGTCATACCAGGAGTTACTAAGAAACTTGCAGGTGTCCATGGACTACTTCCATCTGTATTTGTTTGATACTGACCTACTACTTGACCATTGATTGAAAATTCTAAACCATCATAAAAATAGTTTCCTGATGGACTATACTCAGCTGATACCATATAATAGAATTCTATATTACCTTCTTGTGTAACATCTAAAGTGACACTTACAGAGCTTGTTTGACTATTTCCAATCGTTCCAGACTTAAATGACTGAAGTCCTGTATTTGCCTGTTCAGTTGTTACATTCCATGGAATTATTGACTCATTAATCCAATCTAAATCAAGTCCAGATTCAAAATCAGCTGTAACTTGACCAATTGGAATATCTAAATTTATTTCATTTTGGAAATCAGTATTTAATTGATTAATTAGTACTGATATTTCTCCATTTGATCCCATCGGTGCCATAGGACTGACAGTTATGTCGGCTCTTAGCTGTTCAACATTATTACCATCAATAGTGTCCCAATAATATGCATTAGGAAACTCAATATTTGAAATAGTTAAATATGTTCCCACTTCAACATCTAGTACAGGATAATTAATTGGTGCATCACCTTCATTAATCATAGTTATCACAACGCTAGATGTTGTACCTGGCTGCAAATCACCACTAAAACTAATTAGATTAACCTCTGGAGCCATTGCCATACTCACAAAAGAATAATCCCACTCATGGTCTCCTGAAACTAAATTTACATTAAATTCTATGGCATGACCATTAGGAATGTTAGATGAAATATTTGCTGAAAAACCATTTAAAGTCATTGAATCACCAGCTGACATATTAATAGTTTCTGTTGCATCCATCATTTCTACATGCTCATCGTTTGTACTTAAAGTTATAGTCATATCATTAGCTGGATCACTTCCAACATTTTCTAATGTTAGAGAAATTTCACTTTCACTTCCAAACATAAGTTGATCTGTAAATGAATCCATCATAACATAAGGACCTTCTGGTGCTAAAATTGTTAATTCAGTTTCATAATAAGTTGTATTGAATCCTGTTATAACCAAATCATAAGAACCAGGTATTTGGGCAATATCTGATACATCTAACTCAATTAAACCAAATTGATTAGCATAAGCATGAGCTAGNAGCTGTCCATTNGATGATAATGCTGCNAACGAACCTGCTTGACTAGTATTTATTTGAAAATTTTGCTGACCNACTAATATTATATCATCATGAGAAATNTTCATACTTGTAGGTTCATCTGTTCTAAATACTACAGATGGATCACCAAATAAAGTCCAATATCTTGTCTCATTTTGACCTCCGCCACCTTGAGCATCATTCATATGTANACAACCATTTGTTACAATACCACCAATTGTTCTAGTTTTTTTACCAACTGGAGGTTGACCATTTACACCATCATATGATTCAGTTAAAATTTTATTCATTGCCCATTGACCATGCATTGGTGGNTCCCATGATTGAGCGATAGTTGAACCAAAATGAGCTATACCTCCTGATGGAGACCCATTNTGTGTAGCTCTCTGCCATGTTTCNGTGAAACATTCATTCATACTATTAAATTCTCCAACATTNCANCCTACAGTTATAACAANAGGAAGCTTATCAACATTAGTAAGNTGATTAATTTGATTACTATTTAGAGATGANCCNTTTCCCCAACCNCCAATTGAACCATGACCAGTGTAATTTATGATACCAACCCCATAATTGATTGCATTAATTCCACCTTGATCTGAACCTCCACTACCATCATACTCAGAGAAAAATTCATCATANGTAAANTGTGATAAAACACTGCTCCATAAAAAATCACTAAATTGAGCATCACTCATACCACCATATCCTGGACCTTCATTTGATGCAAATCCAGCTGCATTATTAAAATAATCACCAGAGTTTCTTTGCTCATACTCAATTGATCTTTGCACTTGTGTTTGTATGTGTGCNGGAGTACTTCCTGAAAAACGTCCAATTATTACCTCAGCATANACATCATTTCCACTAATAAATCCATAACTAGGNTCTGATGCTGATCCACTATACATTGGAGATGTAACTTGAGCATAATCCCCAACTAGNAAAACAAATGTTAAGCCATTNGTATTATAATAATCGACTATATAATTTTTGATTGCTGTAGAACTGGTACCTGTGACTGATGTTGCAACCATTTCNGTAGGAATACCTTTCTTATTTTTCCATTCAACAAGAGGTTCCATAAAACTTAAAAATGCATCATTAGAAATTATAAGCATATTGCCTTGATCAACCAAGTACTGAAAACGGTTATCATTTTCATAATTTAAAAATTGTTCTTTATAAATCTCTTCATAATTAGATGATAATTTTACNGTNTTTCCAACTCTTTCAATTGAATTTTCTGTAGACAGACCACTAGANACTACCTCTAGCTCTANCTCNGTATANACTCTTAAAGTTTTAGTGTANGGATTATATTGAAATGGATTGACTGAAACAGTTTGTCCTCGTAAATCTCTCAATATGTACGGACTACCTAGACTTGTAATTTCTTTTGGATAGAATTCATTTTTCTTATATGCATCACTATATTGAATAGGAACATCNTTTGGATTGATTTCTCTTGAAAAATTACCTTTAGATGGCNTAATAAATAAATNTTCAAAATCTTGATATTTATAAGATAAAACATTAACTGTTGTTTTAGCATTATCTGGAATGATAATTGATTCCGTGTAATTATGTAAATCAGGATAACCTAACTCTAACAANGAAGCTCCATTTTCTGATTTCACAACATAACTAACTCTTTTTGAATCGCTTGATGGAACCAGATGAAAACCATCCATACTAAACTTAATTTTTGTTTGGTTAACATCAGAATCTATCAACTCCATTAACATAGGAGTTGGCTCGGATGAATTTATATTNANCCATGTATTTGGNACAATAACTGTAACTAATAGTAATAAAAACATTTTTTTCATTTAACAATACCCTTCTTATGTTTCGTTAATTTTTGTTTAATTTAATAGAGTTTATAATCAAATGATATACAAANTAGTTGAAATTACATAATGTTACAATCAAAAAAATTTGTAATATAGTTCACATTTTAATATTATAATTACCGATATATTTAATATATAAATTAAATAAAAATAGAATGAGCTTAAAAAAACCAAGAAAAAATATTTATAANATACTTGATTCTGCTACACACATGAAAGGTATACTTAATGCTGTAAATGAAGGAGTTATTACATTTAATTCTAAATTAAAAATTGTAATGATTAATAGATATGCGTTGAATTTATGGGGTTACAGTAGAGACCAAATACTTGGAGAACCAATCACAAGTATGCTAGCAAAACCATATTCAGATATTATCAAAAAATATTCTAGACAAAATATTTTAAGTGATAAACTAAACTCATTAAATAAAAATTTAGAAATATATGGTATTAAGGAAAATAATGAAAAATTTCCATTATCTCTAAATTTTGTTGAAAATAAAATTGAGAATGAAGTTTTCTACACTGTTGCCATTACAGACTTAACCAGTGATGTAAGAAATAAGGATATTCAAAGTTGCATTTTAAAAATCTCAAACTCTGTTAGAGTTTCAACAAATATAAAGGAATTATATAAAGATATTTTTGATAATTTACGTGTATTGATTCCAACTGAAAACTTTACTATATCTCTTATCATTAGTGATAAATATATTGAAGAGTATAATTACAGCACAAAAAAAGAGGTTGATTCTAGCAGAAAAAAAATTAAATCAAATATCATTGAACCATTAATAAACAGTAGAAATGCGTTAAACTATAATCAAGAAGAAATAGAATATCTAAAAGAAAAAAATAAACTAAATAAAACATTTAAAACTCCTAAATCATATATTGCTTCCCCGCTAATTATTAATGAAGAGATTATTGGTGCTATTTCTATCAAAAGTTTTGATGATAATAATTTGTATAATCAAGAGCATCTTGATATATTAAAATTTATTTCAGATCAAATTGCTATGGCCATAGATAAAGTTAAGTCTGTTGAAGAAATGCATTATCTTGCTTATTATAATAAAATGACTAGGTTACCAAATAGAACATTATTTAATGATCGTGCAAATATAGCCTTTACAAATGCTAAAAGAACAAATGATAAGTATGTTGTTTTATTTTTAGATCTTGATGAATTTAAAATTGTAAATGATACTATGGGTCATAGTGCAGGTGACGAATTATTAAAAACTATATCAAAAAGAATAGTTAAATCCGTAAGAAAAGGTGACACTATTAGTCATTGGGGTGGAGATGAATTTACTATACTAGCTAAAATAGAAAACACAAATGATAATAAATTACTTTGTGAAAGAATTTTGAAAAATATTAGAGAAAAAATAATTATTAACCGTAAAAGAGTAAATTGTACTGTTAGTATTGGGGGTGCAATCTTTCCCGATGATGGTGAAAATATAGATGATCTGATTCAAAAGGCTGATATGGCCATGTATGTATCAAAAACTTTAGGGAAAGATGATTATACTTTATATAATGATGAGATCAATAAAAAAATGAAAGAAAAGCTAAACCTAGAAGTAGCTGTAAGAAAAAAATTAGATCAGATTAAAAACAAATAATTGAACGTAACAATTTGTAAAAAACAAACAAGTTTATATTATTATATATAACTATTCATTAGATTATAATAAATTTATAAAAGCATTTATAAGGAGAGCATTATGAGATATTTTAATATTTTATTTTTATTTTTAACTTTTTCATTTTCACAAATTCAATTTGCTGGTTCTCCATTATTTAAACCAGATAATACNAAGATAAATTTTGTTAAAGTTGATCATAGCAATTTAATTGAGCACAATTTGCATCCCATGGTTTTACATTATGCAAATGAATATTCTGTTGATTTTAATGTACCTCAGCTAGCAACTAAAGTTGTAGGACCTTATAAAACTACATTTTATTTAGGTGTAGAATCAGAAAATGCAAAAGCATTAGCTTTTCATTTTGATCAATTTAAATTAACAGACAATTCAAGAATGTTTGTATATGATGAAGAACAAACTATGTTTATTGGTTCATTTAATTCAAAAAATAATGACTTTACAGGAGAAAAGTCAACAGCATTAGTAAAAAGTGATAGAGTAGTTATTGAACTTACTGTCCCAAATAATGAAGTGCGTGATTTAGCATTAAATATGTCTGTAGTTACTCATGATTTTCTTGATTTAATAAACTTCCATGAAGGTCAAACATCTGAAAGAGTTGATTGCAATGATAATGTAGCTTGTTCATCAGGAGATGATTGGAGAGATGAGATTGATGGTGTTGTTCTAGTTAGTGGTAATGGTGGCGTATGTTCTGCATCATTAATTAATAATACAAATTTTGACAAAACTCCTTACATAGTATATGCTGCACATTGTAGTAGTGGAGGCTCAAATACAGTTTATTTTAATTACCAATCTTATAGTTGTAATGGTACGCAACCTCAAGGATATAATAGTATGAGTGGTACACAAAATTTATGGATAGGAAATTTCAATAATAATGATGGCGCTTTAATTAGGCTTAATAATAATGTACCTTCTGCGTATGACCCTTATTACAATGGATGGAATAAGTCATCAGCAAGTCCTGGCAATAATGTAGTAGGAATACATCATCCAGATGGTTGGATTAAGAAAATTTCATATAATGCGACAGGGATGTCATCTAGTGGAAATTGGTGGGATTTTAGATATAATGATGGACGAGTTATACCAGGTTCATCAGGATCGCCAATGTTTGATAGTAACAAAAGAATTAGAGGAATGGCAAGCTACATTTATACTGACTATTGTAGTCCCTCTCCAGATTGCTATTGCTCCCAAACTTATTATCACGGATACGCTAAATTTTCAGCAGCTTGGAACTATATGGATCAATATTTAGACCCTTTAAATACTAATGAGACATTTATTGATGGTACTAGAGATGGAATAATTGAAATACCAGGCTGTACAGATCCAGATGCAGATAACTATGACCCAAATGCGACAGTCGATGATGGAAGCTGTTTGTATGGATCAGCTAATCTTAGTTTTGGAAGTATCACTGGTGAAACAATTCAAATTTTGATGGATAACTCTGAAGCAATTGGAGGTTTTCAATTTACATTAACTGATAATCCTGATGCAATAACTCTNACTGGAGCAANTGGTGGANCNGCTGAAGAAAATGGATTTCAGGTTTCAACATCAAATTTGGGTATTGTAATAGGTTTCTCACTAACAGGAGGTAGTATTCCTGCAGGAAGCAGCGTCTTAACAAATTTATCTTATTCACTAAATGGCACAGGAAATACACTTTTATGTATAGATGAGTTAATTGTGTCAGATACAAATGGTAATCCACTATTAGCTGATGAAGATTGCACAACAGTAGACTTTGCAGCAGGTAATGCTTCACTAACATTTGGTGATTTAACATCAGATACAATTCCTATTTATATATCTAGCAGTACNGATATTTCTGGTTTTCAATTCAATATTTTAAGTGACCCAAATATTGTTACTATTGGTAATGCAGCTGGAGGTTTAGCAGAACAATATGGCTTTGAAGTTTCTACATCAGAATTAGGAATCGTTATTGGTTTTTCATTTAGTGGTAGTACAATTCCGGCAGGAGATGGTTTGTTAACAAATATCTACTATACAAGCACTGAGTCTGGAGAAACAGAAATCTGTATATCAGACACAATAGTTTCTGATACAAATGGTAATGGCTTATTATCTTCAGGTGAATGTATTGATTACGAAATTACTGATATTGTATTAGGTGATATTAATAGTGATACTGTTATTAATGTTCAAGACGTTGTTTTACTTATAAACTTTATTCTTGGATCAATAGAACCTAATGATAATCAGTACAATGCTGGTGATGTTAATAATGATGGAATATTAAATGTACAAGATGTTGTTATACTTATCAATATTATTTTATCATAAGAAATAATCATTTAATATAAAAAAAGGGATAATTTAATTATCCCTTTTTTTTTGTGGGCGATGAGAGACTCGAACTCCCGACTTCCTCCTTGTAAGGGAGGCACTCTGAACCAACTGAGTTAATCGCCCTTAATTTATATTTAAATCAAGGCTTAATTTTATGGCTTCATCAACCTCTTTTACAAATGTAATTTTTAATTCTTTTCTAACTTTTTCAGGAATCTCTTCTAAATCCTTCATATTTTCATGTGGTGCAATAATATGATTTAGACCTGCTCTATGAGCGGCTGTTGCTTTTTCTCTTAAACCTCCAATAGGTAATACATTTCCTCTTAAAGAAGTTTCACCTGTCATACCCAATTTAGATTTTACAGGTTTATTGGTTAATAAAGAGATTATAGCAACTGTCATAGCAACACCTGCAGATGGTCCATCTTTAGGAATAGCACCTGCAGGTACATGAACATGTACATCAAACTCCTTGTAAAAATTTTCATCAATATTATATTTTTTAGCATTTGATCTTACATATGACATAGCTGCTTGTACTGATTCTTTCATAACATCACCAAGTTTACCAGTAAGTTTTAAGTTACCTTTTCCAGGCATTTTAGTTGCTTCAATAAACAAAATATCTCCACCAAATGCTGTCCAAGCTAATCCAACAACTATTCCTGGTTTATCATTTCTTTCTGCTAACTCTGGCAAAAACTTTTCAGGTCCTAAAAATTTATTNATAGTCTTATCTGAAATGGATGCTGATTTAAAGTTTTTCATAGCAATATCTTTTGCTACTTTCCTACAAACATTAGCAATTTGTCTTTCTAAATTTCTGACACCTGCTTCTCTTGTATAAGATTCAACGATTGTCCTGATTCCAGAGTCAGAAAATTTAATTTCAGTACTCTTTAAAGAATGTTCTTTAATCTGTTTAGGTATCAAATGTCTCTTAGCAATTTCAATCTTTTCTTCCACAATATAACCTGTAAAATCAAGCATTTCCATTCTATCTCTTAATGGACCAGGTACTTGATCAATTCTATTTGATGTTGTAATAAACATAACATTCGATAAATCAAAATCTACTTCAAGATAGTGATCATTAAATGAATTGTTTTGNTCAGGATCTAAAACCTCCAATAAAGCACTTGCNGGATCGCCCCTAAAATCTCTTCCGAGCTTATCTATTTCATCAAGCATAAAAATAGGATTATTTGTTCCAGCTTTTTTTAAACTTGCTATAATCCTACCTGGTAATGCACCAATGTAAGTTCTTCTATGNCCTCTTATTTCAGCCTCATCACTAACACCACCCAGTGAAATCCTTACAAATTTTCTACCCATTGATTTTGCTATTGATTTACCCATTGATGTTTTTCCTGTTCCTGGAGGACCATTAAAACAAAGAATAGGACTTTTAATAACATCACCTTTTTTAGCTCTTTTTCTTTTTAAACCTCTTACAGCTAAGTGTTCTAAAATTCTTTCTTTTACCTTATCTAAACCATAATGATCATCATTTAGAATATTATTAGCATTATCAATTTTTTCATTATCTTTTGATTGAACACTCCATGGCANTTCAACTAACCAATCTAAATATGTTCTTGAAACTGTATACTCTGGTGAATGTGAAGGTATTTTTTGTAATCTATTTAATTCTTTATGAGCAATTTTTTCAACATCTTCTGGCATTTTTGCTTTCTTAATCTTGTCTTGAATTTCTTCAAACTCAATACCACTACCTTCTTCNCCTAATTCTTTTTGAATTGCTTTTAGTTGCTCTCTTAAATAATATTCTTTTTGTGATTTAGATATTTCATCTTGTACCTCAGATTGTATTTTTTCACCAAGCTCGATTCTTTGCAATTCTTTGTTTATGATATCATTAACTTTTTGAACTCTTTTATAAACATCAACCACTTCTAAAACTTCTTGTTTTTCNTTAGTTTTAATATTTAAAAGTGAAATTGCTTTATCTGCAATTTTTGATGGATTTTTAATATTTTTTAACGCGCTCATTTGATCTTCATTTAAATAAGGAGCAGCATCTACAATACTTGTAAAAGAAGATTTAAGCATTTTAATAGATTTATCTAAGTCATCATCATTTGAAGAAATATCATTTGATCTTGATACCAAACCAGTGAAATATGGTAATTCCTGATTTATTTCTTCTAATTTTACTCTCATTAATCCTTGTACAATTGCTGATTTTGATTTATCNGGCATATCAAATATTTTCATAACAGTTGCTAGCGTTCCATATTTATAGATGTCATCAGAAGTAGGATTTTCAACTGCGCCATCTTTTTGTGCAACAACCACAATGTATTTTTTTTCAAGTAATGAAATATCACTAATTAAATCTAATGATTGTTGTCTTCCAATATATATGGGTATAATTTGATTTGGGAATAAAATTGTGTTTCTTAATGGTAATATTGGGTATGATTCTAAAATTTTTTCTTTATTATCGCTCATATTCTTTTCTTATTTTTAACTAATGTTAAGCAAATTGCGTACCAAGTTATTTAGCGTAACTTTATATGTCATTATGACGCAACATTTGGCTGATTATTNTATAATCTAGCCTGTTTATCTGCATGATANGACGATCTTACTAANGGACCNGATTCAACAACTTTAAAACCTAATTCTAATCCTATTTCTTTAAACATTTTAAATTCATCAGGATGTACGTATCTATCAACTTCTAAATGATTTGTTGTAGGNTGCAGGTATTGACCAATGTTAAAAATCTCAACTCCAATTTCAGCCATTTCTTTCATTGATTCAATCACCTCATTATTGGTTTCACCAAGACCAACCATTAATCCTGTCTTTGTTAATAAATTATTCTTTACAGATAATTCTAAAACTTTTCTNGACCTTGACCATCTAGACTGTTTTCTTACTTGTCTTGAAATTCTTCTTACGCATTCAATATTATGAGAAAATATAGAAGGTCTTGCATCAAAAACTTTCTGAAGTGCTGGCTCATATGCTCTAAAATCTGGAGTTAATACCTCAACTGAACAATTAGGTACCACAGAATTTAAACGTTGTATCGTTTCTGCCCAAATAGTTGCTCCATAATCATCCCTAAGATCATCTCTATCTACAGATGTGATGACAATATGTCTTAAATCCATTTTTTTTGCAGCCTCAGCAACTCTAATAGGCTCTAATGTGTCTACTTTATTTGGCTTTCCCGTTTTAACNGAACAAAAGCCACATGCTCTAGTGCATGTATCACCTAAAATCATTATTGTAGCTGTTCTATTATTCCAACATTCATATATATTTGGACATCTTGCTTCAGAACAAACTGTATTTAAATTGTTTTTGGATATAATATTAGAAATATCATTATAATTATCGTTTAATGATAATTTAATTTTAAGCCATTCAGGTTTTCTCTGATTTTTAACTGACATTTAAACTATAATTTCATTTTCATTAAAATTTTCTAGTAAATCTTTAATACGAGATAAAAATTTAGTTCCATAAGCACCATCAATTAATCTGTGATCATATCCTAAGGTTAAATAAAGCATATTTCTAACAAAAATTGCGTCTCCATAATCAGTTTCCTTGACAACTGGTCTTTTTTCAATAGATCCGACTGATAAAATACCAACATTAGGCTGATTAATGATTGGCATACCAAATAAACCACCAAATATTCCTGGATTTGTTACAGTAAATGTTGATCCAAAAATATCATCAGCATCAAGAGAATTAGATCTTGCTTTTTTTGCAAATTGATCAACACCACGAGAAAGACCTAAAAAATTCTTCTCTTCAGCACATTTTATCACCGGAACAATTAAGTTATTATCAGGTAAAGCTACAGCTATTCCCATGTTTACATTTTGATGATGTATAATATTACTACCATCAATTGAAGCATTCATTAATGGAAATTCTTGAATCGCCTTAATACATGCTGACACTATAATTGGAGTATAGGTTAACTTGATATCATTTTTAGCTTGAAATGCATCTTTTTTTGCATTTCTCATATTAACAATATTGGTTACATCAACCTCACTTGTAGTATATACATGAGCAGATACATTTTTTGAATTTACCATATGTTCAGCTATCTTAATTCTAACTCTATCCATTTTTTCTACAGAGTCTTTTAATTCAGCTGTTGTTCCAATACTTACTGATGAACCAATACTATCTGTAGAAGGTTGAGTTTGAGTTGGTTGAGATGTTTTATCACCAATATATTTCAAAATATCAGACTTATTGACTCTACCATTAGCACCTGTGCCAATAATATTTGATAATTCATCTAAAGATATACCCTCTTTTTGAGCTATGCTTTTGACTAGCGGAGAGTAAAAAACTCTATTTGAACTTTTTTGCTCAATAACAACTTCCTCTTTCTGAGGTATATCTTCTTCTACTTTATTTTCAGTTGAAATTTCAGGAGTTTCTTTTTCTTCAACAATAGTATCTTTTGCTTTTGAATCTAATGTGTCTGAATCTTCTGTACCAATTCTTGCAATAATTGTATTTACTTCAACAGTATCATTTTGATTAAAAAGTAACTCTAAAACTTTACCTGCTGTNGGACATGGAATCTCCGAATCAACTTTATCAGTAGAAATTTCAAGCAAAGTTTCATCTTTAGCAATTGTATCACCAACAGCCTTTTTCCATTCAACAATTGTTCCTTCTGTAATTGATTCACCCATTTTGGGCATTAAAACATCTACTATCATTAATACTCCTTATAAAATTTTATTTAAAAGCTGGTATATCTGTTAGATCTTGACCCAAAATTAAAGTGTGCATCTCATTTGTTCCTTCATAGGTATACACACTTTCAATATTCATCATGTGTCTCATGATTGGATAATCTTCAGTAATTCCATTTGCTCCTAATATTTCTCTAGCTAATTTTGCACACTCTCTTGCAACCCACACATTATTTCTTTTTATCATTGAAACTTGCTGATGCTTAAGAGAACCATCATCTTTGTTTCTACCTACATGTAAAGCTAATAATTGTGCTTTTGTTATTTCATTTAACATCCAAACTAATTTATCCTGCATTAACTGATACCCTGCTATAGGCTTATCAAACATTACTCTTTGCTTACTGTAATCTAAAGCAACATTTAGTAGCTCCATTGAAACACCCAATGCGCCCCAACCAATTCCATATCTAGCTTGATTTAAACAGCCTAATGGGCCTTTTAGACCTTTAATGTTAGGAAGTAAATTTTCCTCCGGAACAAACACATTTTCNAAAACTAATTCTGATGTTATAGAAGCTCTCANTGACCATTTTCCTTTNTGTATTGGCGCACTAAAACCTTCTGATTTTGTATCAACTACAACACCTCTAACAATACCTTCATCATCTTTTGCCCAAACAATAGCAATATCTGCAATACTTCCATTCGTAATCCACATCTTACTACCATTTAATATATAACCACCCTCTGTTTTTTTAATGTTTGTTAACATCCCACTAGGGTTAGATCCAAAGTTTGGTTCTGTAAGACCAAAACATCCTATCATTTCACCGGAAGCAAGCTTTGGTAACCATTTATTCCTTTGGTCTTCATTACCATATGCATATATAGGATACATTACAAGTGAACCTTGCACAGAGACAAATGACCTAACTCCAGAGTCACCTCTTTCTAATTCTTGACACAAAAGGCCATACGCTATATTTGATAATCCAGCACATCCATATTCCTCTGGCAAATTCATACCCAAGTATCCTAATTCACCAAATTTTTTAATTAAATCTTTAGGAAAAGTACCGTTTTTAAAATGCTCATCTATTGTAGGCATAACTTCTTCGTCAACAAATTCTCTACAAGATTTTTGAACTAAAAGTTCTTCATCAGAAAAAAACTCTGAAATACCTAAATAATCCAATCCAATCAATTTCATATTATTTCCTTTATTTCTATGTTAAAAATTAAGTAATTCATATATTTTTTGTTCTATTTTATTAACTGGTAAATAAATTTCTTTTTCTATTTTAGAAGCAAATGGTATTGGTGTATCAATACTAGCGACCCTTATTACAGGTGCATCTAAAAATTTAAAGCAATGCTCCGCAATATATGCGGAGATCTCAGCTCCTATTCCTCCAGTTAAGTTTGCTTCATGTAATATTAAAGCTCTATTAGTTTTAGTTAGAGACTTTTCTACTAATTCCTTATCCCAAGGTAATAAACTTCTTAAATCTAGAACCTCTATATTTATACCTTCTGTTTCTAATTTTTTTGCAACATCAAGTGCCCAATGAACACCCATTCCATATGTGATTACAGATAAATCAGACCCACTTTTTTTAATATTTGCTTTTCCAATTTCAATATTAAAATCATTTTCTGAAACCATACCTTTTACGCTTCGATACATATATTTGTGCTCAAAATATAAAACTGGATTAGGGTCATTTATTGAAGCATTCAATAAACCTTTTGCATCTTGAGGTGTAGATGGAGCAACAATTTTTAAGCCAGGTGTATGAAAAAACCATGACTCAGGAGATTGGGAATGAAAAGGGCCAGCTGCCATACCTCCACCATAAGGCATTCTTATAGTTATATTCAAAGATTCATTCCATCTATAATAGGTTTTTGCAATGTTATTGGTTATTTGATTAAATCCACAAGAAACAAAATCAGCAAATTGCATTTCTACTATTGGTTTGTAACCTTCAAGAGCAAGACCAATAGATGCACCTAAAATTCCTGATTCAATTATTGGTGTGTTTCGAACTCTATCTGCACCAAAATTTTCTAAAAAATCTTTTGTTATTTTAAAAACACCACCATACTCACTTATATCCTGACCCATTATTATAGTTTTTTTATCTTTCTGCATTATAGTATTCAATGTTTCAGATATAGCATCAACGTATCTTTTTTCAACTTTACTATTTGATGAATCAATTTTTTTAAACTCATAAACTTTGAAAACATCATTTAACTCATTAGTTTCATCACTTTCTGGTTCATTTGAATTAAAGGCGTATTCAAATGAAGGATCAATCATTTCAGCTATTTTTTTATCAATTTTTTCTTGTTCTTTTTTATTTAATATTTTTTTGGTTTTAAGATATTTCTTAAAACTTAAAATTGGGTCTTTTTTACTCCATTTATCAAATAAAGATTTAGGAATATAGTCTGTTCCAGANGCCTCTTCATGTCCTCTCATTCTAAAAGTTAATGCTTCCACAATGACTGGACCACCTCCATTACGTAATTCTTTGGCTATGTTTGTAATTGTTTTATAAACTTCTAAAACATCATTTCCATCAATAGTCAACCCTTTGATACCGTATCCAATAGCTTTATCAGATAATTTTTTACATTTAAATTGTTCTTTNGAGGGAGTAGATAAACCATAACCNTTATTTTCAATTAAAAAAATTACTGGTAACTGCCACACCGCAGCTAAATTTACAGCTTCATGAAAATCTCCTTCACTTGTAGAACCATCGCCTGTAAAAGATAAAATAACTCTTTTTTGTTTTTTTAATTTAGATGCCAACCCATAACCTACTGCAACAGGTAACATTGCAGCTAAATGAGAAATCATACCAACGATATTTTTGGATGGAAGCCCAAAATGAAAACTTCTATCTCTACCCTTTGTAAACCCACCATCTTTTCCCATAAGTTGACAAAACAATTGTTCAAGNTTTACATCTCTAGTAGTAAAAACTCCTAAATTACGNTGCATAGGCAATATAATATCNTCATCTTTCAAGGCATAGGTTGCGCCTACTGAAATTGCNTCCTGCCCAATACCTGAGAACCATTTTGAAATCTTGCCCTGCCTCAAATAATTAAGCATCTTATTTTCAATAGTACGAGGTAACTCTAAACGAAACAATAAATCTAATAATCTTTTGTCACTGATTTTAATAAGTTAAAATCTCCTNNATTTCTTGTTCAATCCAGCTAGTTTGAACTAGAATTTCATTTTCTAAATTTGGTGAATACGCTACATGAACATCTTTAGAAGCAACTCTCTTAACAGGTGCATCTAAGTATTCAAAACCTACATCTGAAATTTGGGCTGCAATCTCTGAACCAAAACCAGAAGTTAAATGATCTTCATGAGCAACTATAACTCTATTAGTTTTTTTGATTGAATCTAAAATTGTATCAATATCTAGAGGGTTAAGAGTTCTNATGTCAATTACTTCAACTGATTTTCCACTATTTCTTGATGCTTCTACAGCTTTTTGAACTATTGCTCCCCANGTTACTATTGTTAAATCATTGCCTTCTTGAACAACTTTGGCTTTACCAAATGGTAATAAATAATTTTCATCNGGCTCCAATGATGATGCAAAACCTTGTCTATATATTCCTTTATGCTCCATAAATAAAACAGGATCATCACATCTACATGCATANTTTAATAAACCTTTAGCATCTGATGCATTTGATGGATAAACTACTTTTAATCCTGGTGTATGNGCAAAATAACCATCAATACTTTGACTATGATANAATGANCCATGGATATANCCACCAACAGGTACCCTTATTACTAATGGACATGACCAATTACCACCAGATCTATATCTCATTGTAGCAACTTCATTTCTTATTTGCATCATTGCAGGCCATATATAATCACCAAATTGNATTTCAACAACTGGCTTATATCCAGCTACAGATAAACCTATAGCAGTTCCAATGATAGATGATTCAGCTAAAGGNGAATTAAATACTCTGTTTTCACCATGTTTTTTAGTTAATCCTCTAGTTGCAGTGAATACACCCCCTTTATCTCCAGCGACNTCTTCACCGTAAATAAGCATTTTTTTNTTTAATTCTAATTCTTCACTTAATGCATGATTTATACTGTCNACCATAACAATTTTTTCTTTAGTTTCTTGTGGCTCTANAGAGCTAATATCATCCAAAGCAGTAGAATCAGAAAATAAATGATCTAAAGCAGTATCTGGATGAGGGTTTGGTTGCTCTTCTACATAATCAACTTCTTCTTCAATCATTTTTTTCATTTTTTCATCAATTTTAGAAAATTCTTTTTCTGAAATTATTGATTTTTTNATACACATATTTTTGAACATTAATAAAGGATCAATTTTTTTATCTTTTTCTAATTCTTCTTCNGATCTGTATTTTCTTTGATCNTCAGATGAAGAGTGAGGTAATAATCTTACTACTTTAGAAACAATAACACTTGGACCTAACCCTTTTCTAGCTCTTTCAATTGCTTTCTTAAAAGCCAAATGTGATTCAAAGAAATTTGTTCCATCAACATGAAATCTTGATAAATTTTCATAACCAGCACAAATATTATAAATAGATGCTCCACTTGTTTGCTCATCTACAGGAACTGAAATTGCATACCCATTATCTTGAATATGAAAAATTACTGGAGCTTTATCTTTACTAGCCCAGTTTAAAGCTTCATGAAAATCACCGTCACTTGTTGTGCCTTCTCCTGAAGATACATAACATACCCCATTTGTTTTATCTCTTTGCAATGCGAAAGCTGTACCAACTGCTTGAAGAAATTGAGTTCCAGTACAACTAGATTGACTTACAATATTTAATGGCTTATTGCCATAATGCTGGGGCATTTGTCTACCAGCAGAATTTGGGTCATCATGTTTGTGTAAAAAACACATTAACAATTCTCTTGCTGTTGACCCCCATCCTAAACAAAAAGCTTGATCTCTGTAATAAGGGTATGCATAGTCTNTATCAGAATTAAAACATATAGATGCAGCTAATTGCGCTGCTTCATGTCCAGCNGCACCAATGTGNAACCAACTCTTACCTTGCTTCAACATTATTAACATTTTATCNTCTAAAAATCTTGAAGTAACCATNTTTTCATAAATAGCTACTAATTCTTTTTTATTAAAATTATGTAATTTCATTATCTAACNTCCTCATTTAAATGTTTNATAAAATATTTTGNATAATTTTCGGCTATATNTTTAACCGAGNAATCTTTAGNTAGCTTNTCCTTTATTGAAGTAACACCACATTCAAAAATACCGCAAGGTATTAAACCACTATAATAACTTAAGTCTGTATTAACATTNAGAGCAAAACCATGCATTGTAATCCATTTTGATAACCTAACACCTATTGCTGCNATTTTACTATCATCCACCCAAACTCCTACNTAATCATCTCTGTACTCACTTATGATATTTATACTTAACAATAAATCAATAATACTTTTGCTAATTAAACTNAGATACCAACTGATGCTCATTTTATAATTATGCAAATCTATTATNGGGTATCCAACNAGTTGNCCTGGGCCATGATATGTTACATCACCACCTCTATCAATTTTTACTCTTTCTATACTTTCATTTGATGTAATTATATGATTTTCATTTGCATTTTTACCTAAAGTATAGACATGATTATGTTCTAATAATAATACCACATCTCCAATTTTTTCTTTAATTTTGAGTTTGTGTACTTTTTTTTGCAGGTCCCATATTTGGTTATAATCTCTTATACCAAGCCAATAAAAATTTATGCAGTTAGATTTATCATTTTTAATTTTTTGATAAATATCATTGACACTTTTGAGATTATCAACTGAGTGAAATTTAAATTCAATCTTAGTAGCTACTTCTAACATAATATCTAAATGTGTATTGCTTCTCCAAGAGCATCAGCGGTTGCTTCCATTATTGCCTCTGATAAAGTTGGATGTGGATGTATAGAACTTAATACTTCATTGTAAGTTGTTTCTAAATCTCTAGCTAAAGAAATTTCAGAAATTAAATCAGTAGCATTTGCGCCAATTATATGACAACCAAGCAGTTCACCATATTGTTCATCGTATATAATTTTTACAAAACCTTCAGTTTGTCCAATAGCGACAGCTTTACCCAATGCTCTAATTGGAAATTTTCCAACTTTTATTTGATATCCACTATCTTTAGCTTGCTGTTCAGTTAAACCTACAGATGCAACCTCTGGATGACAATAGGTGCATCCAGGAATATTATCATATTTCATAGGATTTGGTTTTTTATTACATATAAACTCTACAGCTGTTATTGCTTCTGCTGAAGCAACATGAGCTAACCATGGAGGCCCAGCAACGTCTCCTATAGCAAAAATATTATCAATATTTGTTTGCATGAACTCATTTGTTTTAATCCATCCNTTATCTGTTTTAATATTATTTTTTTTCAATCCAATTCCTGTAGAGTTTGCTTTTACACCTACAGCAACCAAAACTTTATCACATTTTACATTTGTATCTTTAAGTTTAACTGTAATATTGCTTTTAGATTTTGTAATATTTTCAACTTTGGAATTAGTTAAGATATCTATTTTTTTTGTTTTAAATATTTTTTCTAATTCTTTAGAAACATCAATATCTTCATTTGGCAGAATATTTGGTTGTGCCTCAATTATTGTTACTTTACTTCCAAATGTATTATAAAAATATGCAAATTCAATACCAATTGCACCTGCCCCTATTATTACTATATGCTTTGGAGCTTTATCTAATACTAATGCATCTTTATAAGTAATTATATCTTTACCATCTGGCTCCATACCTGGAAAATAATTTGCAGATGCACCTGTAGATATAACAATGTGTTCAGCAGTTACTTTTTCAGTATTGTTACCATTAATTTGAATAGTATTTCTATCAATTAACTTTGCAAAACCATTTATGACTTCGATTTTGTTTTTTTTCATTAAATATTGTATGCCTTTACCCATTCTATTTGCAATATCTCTAGATCTTTTAATGACCTTATTCCAATTGACTGAATAATCTTTTATTTCAATACCATACTTGCTACTATTTTTTATTAGTTCAAGAACCTCAGCATTCTTTAGTAAAGATTTAGTAGGTATGCATCCCCAATTTAAGCATATACCTCCTAAATGTTCAGATTCTATAAGAGCTACTTTTTTTCCTAGTTGAGACGCTCTAATAGCAGCAACGTAACCACCAGGACCACCTCCAATAACTACTAAATCAAATTTTTTCATAAATTTTTCCTATATTATTTTGGACCAAAATATTCAGAATAAATAGTTGGAGTTTCTCTAAGTTTTATACAATAAAGTTCTGCTCCAGAAGGAATTCTATCAACTAACTCATTCCAAATATATACCACCATATTTTCTGTTGATGGCTGTTTGTCTTTAAACCATAAAATATCTTTCTCTATTTGAGAATGATCAAAAATATCTATAATGTGTTTGTTAACAACGTCATTAAGTTTCTTAATATCGATGATGAATCCTGATTCTTTATTAATTGAGCCTTTAACTGTTATGGACAACAAATAATTATGCCCGTGAACTTTGACATCCTCTCCAAAAACTTCATCGTTTTTATCTGCAGACCAATCTTTGTTCCAGTACTGATGTGCAGCACAAAATTTATATTGTTTAGTTAAATTTACCATTTTTCCATTTATTTACTTGTATTATACAATTAAAAATCTATATATAATTTACGAAATAAATAATATACAGGAATACTATTTTTAAATCAATTTTATTTATTTTTGTAACAAGAATTGCTTTTTTATTGTACTAAAGTTAATTAAAAAAGATTGTTTCGACATTATAAGGTCAAATCCGAGTTGAGTTAGCTTTTTTTGAGTGTCTGAATTTATATTCTTCATAATTATACAAAACGTTGAATTTGATATTTTTTTTGAAATAGATTTAACTTTATCTAAATTTTCTACTTCATCATCATAATCTAAAATAATTAATGAATTTGAAACATTTTTTTTAGACAAATCTATAAAATCATCACAAAAAAGCAAATCATCTGATTGATCATTACATATTTTAGATAACTTGGCAGAAAAATTATAATCCGTATTAGATATAACGACAACTTTCATTTATTTATCCTAATATGTGGTACTAGGGCCCAATCAAAATCATTAGTATTTTCAATTGAATTAATATTATCTAAAGCAAGTTCTGCAGTATTGATAATTTCATTTATATCTATTCCTCTTAGATTTTCTCTATACTTTTCAAGTTTGGGAATACATTTATTAAAAAGGTTTTTAGAGCCTTTTAAGTTTAGATTGGTAATATGAAAATAAGCTACTGATAGTTGAATCAAACCTTGTATTAACAAGGCGTCATCTAAATTGTATTCAGTCCATAAATGTTCCCATGATTCATGTGCATCATAAAATGATTTTCTATTAAATAAATCAACGCCTTCTAAAAAAAGTTTTTCGCTGATATTATTCATTTACTAAATATTCTTCAATTATATCAAAATATTTTTCACTTTTCTTAATTTTAACAGCTATGGTTTTTGGGTCATGATAAAAGAAAAGTAACCAGTTTTTTTCGGCTGCTTCTGTTAGAAAAGTTGATTTTTCTTCTAATGTTTTCATGGCATTTAAATCATATCCCATTATCCATGGAATTTTTAAATGAGACTTTAAAGGAATTAAATCAGAACAAAAAACTAAAGATTCATTTTCAACAGTTATTTTAATCAATTGCTGTCCTGTTGTATGGCCATAAAAAGCTAATCCAGAAATGCCTTCTAAAAATTCTTCATCATCATCAACTAAAATTAATTGCCCAAATTCTTTTAATGGAACAAAATTTTCATGTAAATAGCTAGCTCTATCTTTTGGGTTAGGATTTAATGCAGCTTCCCAATTTGATTTAGATATTATATACTTAGCATTAGGAAAAGTAGGTAAAATTTTATCATCAACACTATACGTTGCTCCTCCTGCATGATCAAAATGTAAATGGGTCAAAATTACATGAGTAATATCTTCAAGTTCATAACCAAAAGATTTTAGTTCATCCTTAAGTGGAAAGGTTGATTGTTCAATACAAAACATTTCAATAAATTTTGAGCTATTTTTATTTCCAATACCTGTTTCAATTAATATCTTTTCTTTTCCATTATCAAGCAACAAGCATCTCATAGCCAGATCTATTCTGTTTAATTCATCACTTGGATTAGTTTTATTCCATAGAACTTTTGGAACTGAACCCATCATAGCTCCACCATCAAGCTTAAATTTGCCTGATTCAATTACATTAATTTTCCACTTAGCTTTAAACTTACTAAACATTAAAATTCTCNAATTTANTTTCTAATTGGTAAACAATTATATCATGATTTTTTTTATTTACAAATCTAAAAAGAGTNCTTACTGAATCCAAAAATAGTATTAAGTCAGGTGTCAATTTACATTCTTTTTTATCTATTATATCTAATAAAAAAGATCTACCCTTATTTAATAATTGAGGGTATTTAAGTAATTCTTTATCAATCAAACTAGCTTTTTCATTGTTTTGAAAATGTTCAGATACAAATATACCTATAAGTTTTCTAATATTTTCAGATCTAATTAACTCAATCTTGTAAACCTCGTAAAGGTGTGCATATAAATCAATTGAATCAATTGTAAAATCTAAGTTAATCAAATTTTCAATATCTACATTATCATAATTATTTTTAATAACTCTAAAGTCATCTTCTAGAATNGCATCAACTGATACATTAATAAATTTGTCAATATTTTTATCTTTTAAAAACATTACTGATTTATATATTGACCAAATATTTAAAAATGATTTTCCTGTTTGTTTCAAAGAAATTTCAATTAAAAACTCAAGAATGTGAACCTCACTAGACACTAACTTGATTTGATTAAAAATTGATATTGCTGCTTCTCTATTTTTATTTACCAACTCATCTTCTAAATTTTGAAGACTTACAACAGGTTCCAAATCATTAATAACGTCTGTTGATGTTTTGTAATAATCTGAAGATAAAGAATGTAAATATAAATCATTAAAATCAATTAATTTTTGGTTTGGGCTTTCTAAATTTAAGCCAATTAGTGCTTTTGATGCTTGAATAACACGTAATGGATGAGTTTTAGAGCTATCAAATCTAATTTTAATAGTTTCATTAATCTGATTTTCGACAATTTTCTCTAATTCATTTTTATCTTTATGAGACATTTTATTTTTTATTAATTTGATTATAACTAATATACATATGAAAATTTAACTGTTTATAACAAAGTTAAAAATATATATAATGATTCAAACTAGTATTTATGTATTATTCGGAATTTTATTTGGTGGAAAGATTACAAATCAACCTTATCTGACCACTTCATTAATTATTGGATTAATATTTCCTGACTTAGACATTATTTTAGATTTTATTTTCAGTTTATTTTTTGATTTTAATTTTATCCATAACACATATATTGCTAATTCAATTTTTCATAGCTTACTTTTAATTCCATTTATATGCTTAGCTATTTTGATATACCAGGAAATCAATAAAAATAAAAATTACAATATAATTGCTGGTTTTTCTTCTGGAATTCTAATACATATATTCTTTGATATCTTAACACTGCAGTCTGTTGGAATATTTTTTCCATTACCACTTGAATCAAATTTAAATTTAAATGAATTTTTTAATTATAAAATTCCCTTGATGATGATAAATATTTTTAATCTTTCAACACTATTACTTTTTAGACTTTATACATGGAAAATCATTAATTTAATTTTANATCAATCTCAAAATTATTCTAGACTAATTAAAAGATTAACACTATGGATGAAAATTCAATTATATCTTTTTCTAATATTTATATTTTTGATATATTTTGATACTACTGGGATGATAAATTCAGTCTTCTTTGGTATATCATACACTTTGTCATTTGCTATGGTTATATATATGACTATTAAAACAAGAAAATTGATCAACTAATGAATTTTATTGAAAAAATATTAATAAATACATCAAATGAAATTTCAAAATTTTTTACCTATTCATCTATTCAAGCAAAAATAATTGCTACGATTCTTGGTATAGTTCTAATTGTCATATTAAGAAGAACTATCATAAATTTATTTATTTCNAGATTAGAAGATGCTAAAATTAGATACAACTGGTCGAGAGTTACTAGCTATGCTGCAATTATTTTTGGAGTTATAATTNTCGGCCAAATATGGCTAGATGGCATAGGATCAATAGTTACATATCTTGGATTATTATCAGCGGGTATAGCTATTGCGTTAAAAGATCCTCTAACAAATTTCACTGGTTGGTTATTTATATTATGGAATAGACCGTTAGAAGCTGGAGATAGAATACAATTAGGAGAGCATTCAGGCGATGTAATTGATATTAATTTTTTTAATTTTACACTTATGGAAATTGGCAACTGGGTTGATGCTGATCAAAACACAGGAAGAATCATACATATACCAAACGGTAAGATTTTCATTGAAACTCTAGCTAATTATGGAACAGGTTTTGAATATATTTTTAATGAAATTCCTGTATTAGTTACTTTTGAAAGCGAATGGCAAAAAGCAAAAAAAATATTAGAAAAAATAGCTAAAGATTTTGGTGAACATCCAACTAGAGCTGCTGAAAGAGAAATAAAAAAAGCATCAGAAAAATTTTTAATTCAACATCAAAATCTTGATCCAGTTGTATATACAAAAGTTGCAGATAGTGGAGTNCTTTTAACAATTAGATATTTATGTGCTCCAAAATATAGAAGAGATACTGAACAAGAAATATGGGAAGAAATATTAAAAGAATTTAATATTGAGCCAAATATCGATTTAGCTTACCCAACTATTCGTAGAACNTAATTTTAATGAAAATAATAAGATATTTAGCAAANAAATCAATTAAAGCAGGACTACTTCTTGAAGAAAGTTACATCATAAATTTTGATGACTTAGATGTTTCAAATGATAATAATTTAACAAAACATGATTTATATGTATTAAAAAATAATTTATATAATGTTGAACCACTTTTTCTGATCTCTNTAGTTAAAAAAAATGTTTTTAAAATTCCTGATGATATAGACAAAAATAACACCCTAAATATTAATGATGTAGAGTTGCTATCGCCAATAACTAAACCAAATAGCTTTAGAGATGCATACTCATTTAAACAACACGTTGAAGCAGGAAGAAAAGCTCGAAATTTACCAATGATAAAAGAATTTGACATCAATCCCGTTTATTATTATTCAAACCATTCTTCAATATCAGGACCTGGTAATATATATTTAAACAANATTCATCTTAACAAATTAGACTTTGAATTAGAACTTTCTATAATTATTGGTAAAGAAGGAAAAAATATTCCAGTGAATGAAGCTGACGACTTTATTTTTGGTTTTATGATACTAAATGATTGGAGCGCAAGAGACGTTCAAGTAAATGAAATGAAATTAAATTTAGGNCCAGCAAAAGGAAAAGATTTTTCTACAACTATTGGTCCTTATTTAGTAACTAAAGATGAATTAAAACATAAAACAACTTTATCTAACAAAGGAAATGTATATGATTTAGGTATGAGAGCTTATATAAATGATAAAAAAGTGTCCTCTGATACATCTAAAAATATGTACTGGACATTTGCTGAGATTATAAGCCATATATCAAAAGGAACCACTCTGTATCCAGGCGATTTAATTGGTTCAGGAACATGTGCGACAGGGTGCCTTTATGAAATAAACTTAACAAATAAAACTGATAAATGGCTTCAAATTGATGATTTGGTTAGATTAGAAATAGATGAATTAGGAGCATTAGAAAATAAAATTAAATTGGAGAANAATAATGAATAACCCGTTTTTTACTGATTATAATCAACCATATGATGCCGTACCATTTAGCAAATTTAAGGCTGATCATTTCATTCCTGCTGTTGAAAAGAGTATAGAATTAGCTCTAAGTAGAATTGATAAAATTGTTAATAATACAAATTCTCCAAACTTTGAAAATACAATAGTAGCTTTAGAAACATGTAGTGAAGAACTTGACTATGTTATGAGTGTTTACTGGCACTTATTTGGAAGTGAAAGTGGTGAAGACTTGAAAAGTTTAGCTGAAAAAATCAGCCCAATGGGTTCCAAGTTTAGTAATGATATATTATTAAATACAAAATTGTTTGATAAAATTAAACATGTTTACGATAATCAACAAAATGAAAATCTNGANGAGCAAGATGAAAGATTAATAGAAGTTACTTATAAAAGATTTACAAGAAACGGTGCNTCTTTAAATGAAGATGAAAAAAATAAGATTAGAAAAATTGATGAAAAGCTTTCTCTTCTGTCGCCTAAATTTTCAAATAATGTTTTAAAAGCTCAGAACCAATATGAACTATGGGTTGAAGATGAAACTGATTTAGAAGGTTTGCCTGATTCATCAGTGAGTATGGCTAAACATGAAGCAAAGCAAAAAGGGCAACCTAATAAATGGCTATTTACATTACAATATCCAAGTATGGGCCCATTTTTGAGTTATGCATCAAACAGAGAGCTTAGAAAACAAATGTATATTGCATATGGAAGCCTATGTAATAATGATGATTTTGATAATAATCAAATAATAAAAGAAATAGTACAGCTAAAGCATAAACGTGCACAACTATTAGGATATAAAAACTTTGCAGATTATGTATTAGATGATAGAATGGCAGAAAATGTAACTAATGTTTATGGTTTATTAGATGATTTATACAATAACTGTTACGATAAAGCCAAAGTAGAAGTTGAAGAGTTGAAAGATTTTGCTAAAGAAATTGATGACTTAAATGAATTTAAACCATGGGATCAATCATATTACTTTACAAAGTTACAAAAGAAAAAATTTGACATAGACCCTGAAATGTTAAGACCATACTTTAAAGCTGAAAATGTTATTGAGGGTATTTTTAAGGTTGCTAATAAAATGTACGGCATAGAATTCAATGAAGTTACCAATATTGATACTTGGCATGATGAAGTTAAAGCGTTTGAGGTTCTTAATGATGATCAATCCTTTGTAGGATTAATATATATTGATTTACACCCAAGACCTACTAAAAGAAGTGGTGCATGGATGAATTCTATCAAGGATAATGGTCTTTATAATGGCAAAGTTAGAAGGCCACATGTTCAATTTACAGCAAACTTAACTAGATCTACAGAAGATAAGCCTGCTCTTTTAACATTTAGTGAGGTAGAGACAGTTTTTCATGAATTTGGACATTGTCTTCATGGATTATTATCAGATTGTAAATACTCAACTATTGGAAACACTAATGTTAAATGGGATTTTGTTGAACTACCATCACAAATCATGGAAAATTGGGTAAGTGAAAAAGAGGCTTTAAATCTATTTGCTCAACATTACGAAACAAATGAAAATATTCCTGATGAACTTATAACAAAAATAAAAGAATCAAAAAATTTTGGTGCTGCAAATATGTATTTACGCCAATTANCCTTTGGTTATATNGATATGGCATGGCATACTAGATTAGANCCAGTAGAAGATGTAGAACAATTTGAAAAAGAAACATTAGCTAAAACCTCTTTATTTGANAAGGTTGATAAAACTGCAATTTCATCACATTTTGGACATATTTTTGGNGGTGGATATGCAGCTGGTTATTATTCATATAAATGGGCTGAAGTTTTAGANGCNGATGCTTTTGANTCATTTAAAGAAAATGGAATTTTTCATAAAGAAACCGCAAAATCATTTAGAAAAAATATACTTTCAAAAGGTAACCTTAGAAACCCAATGACTTTATATACACAGTTTAAGGGAAGAGAACCTAAAGTTGATGCCCTATTAAANAGAGATGGTTTAATTTAAAAGAAATTAGTGAACACATGGAGGTGTAAATGAATCTATACCTCCTGTTCTAACAGATCCTGTTGAAATAAGATTTACAGAACCTATNTCTGTNCCNGTTACAGCATCAAATTTATACATNCTNCCATCAGANCTTCCAGTTGAATAGATGTGATAGTTACCATCGCAATCTGAATGTAATGTGATTCCATGTAATGTACCATATTGTGGGCTAGTTGTTATCCATGATTGATTTATTTCATACCCTGAATCTGAAATAGAGTACTCTAAGCAAGCTACACCTGAATTAGAACTGCCATTTGCACCCTCACCTCCAGATAGTGATACATAGATTTTATCTTCATATGGAGAAACCTCTATATGCCATGGGCGTGAATATGTTTCAAATTCATATGTTGTAAGTAAAGATAAATCTCTCATATCCCACATTTGAACTTGTCCAGGAATCTCTTCATAATTAGAGCCAGAGCTCCAATCACCAGCACTACAAGTAACAAATAAATATGGNTATTTTCCAGAAATTTCAATTGGCCATAATCTTCTTGGCTCAATATTAAAATTCGTATTTATACTTGAGTCCATGCTTGCAATCATTGGATTTACAAATGGAACTTGAACCTGATTAGGATCAAATTTCGCAATAAAATCNGCTGTTTTACTAACGGCAAATACATTACCTGATATTTCATCAAAGTGTATACCATGAGCATACGTAAATTGAACATCCCATTCTTCAATAAGCTCTAAAGAGTTTTCATTATATTCTAATTCAAGAATTTTGTTGGTAGGTCCATTCATTGGCATTCCACCAGATACATAAACTTTACTATAAACTTCATCTACACTTAATAAAGCTGGCATTGATTCAGTTTGATAAGTAGCTATCAACTCATNATTTTCAGTNGAATACATTGCAACTTGAAAGCCGCTCATTGCTGTAGTAAACCAGTATCCATTAGTATTATCAACTGATATATCATGAGGTGCATACATACCACCGCCCATATCCATATTCATGCAATGNNTCATACCGTTATCCATTTCATGCCACATGCAACCAGACATTTCACATTCCATTTGAGATTCAAATTCTGAACAATTTACACTTGATAANCTTATGTTAACTTCATCAATAATTTCTAAATTATCAGACGAAACTACTGATACTGCATCAGAATCTTGTAANGAAACATAAACTCTATTATGATCATGGTTNGAAGAATTATTAACATTATTTTCATCACAAGAAAATAAAAGTAAAATTATAATAAAAAATATTTTATACATTCGAATCCTAAATTATTAAGTTAATTATTGAAATTATATCAAACAAATTTAAACCATTATTGTTATCTATATCTCCAGAACATTGTAACAGATTATTACTTTCTGAAATACCAAGAATTACATTAACAATAATCAAAATATCATTTACATTGACCACTTCATCCTGATTCAAATCTCCATGTTCACATAAATGTTCAGACAAATAATATATACCTCCCGTTGATAAACCAGAAATTAAATCAAATTGATTTGAATTATATAAATTACCCCCAGTGAACTTTACATTCTTACCTAGATACGGAATTTCAATACCATTGGCTAAATAAAAATTGTTATTTTCATTAGTAAATATTTGATGTCCATCTCTTCCACCAATAACTAAATCCTTATCATCGTCCAAATCATAATCAAACAAATACGGAGCTGAATAATAACCTACATTAACACCATCAATTGGATTTTGATTTAGTATAAAATTGAAGTCAGAATTTTGTGTGTATAAAACTAAATTTCCGTAAATATTTCCAACAATTATATCAAGAATATTATCATTATTAAAATCAAACAAATAAGGAACTGAGAACCAAAAATTTGAGTCAGTTTCTATTTTAGAGTGATAGGTAAAATTATATTCATATTTATTTCCAATATTTTCATAAATCAATATATCACCAGTATANGTACCAATTAATAAATCATAATCATCATCATTATCTATATCACCAAAATTTGGACATAAGTTGGTTCCTAAGTTTGAACCTAAAAACTCATCATTAATTAACTCAAATATTGGATTTTGGTTATTACCAGTATTTTGGAAAAATTTTATTCTACCATTAAATGGGCTTGTATCAGTTGTAAATTTTTGTCCAATAAATAAATCTAAATCATTATCATTATCAATATCTATAAGTGTTGGACTTACATCAGATAAAAAATCCAAGGAATTTAAAAAATCTTCTGTTTTAAAAATGTAATTTGATTCTTCATTTAATCCAATATTTTCATAGAAATAAAAATTATCATTTAATTGTATTCCTCCAGTTCCTCCTAATACAGTTACAAATAAGTCTTGATCACCATCTGAATCTATATCAGTGAAACTTGGCATATTTCTACCAACAGTAATAATTGGATTTTCTTCTGGAAAATATGTTGAAAAATCTANATTGTCCATATCAGGAATAAATTGATTTCCTAAATTCCAAATTACATATAAGCTTGATTGATAATAATCACCCCAAACAAGATCATAATCTAAATCATTATCTAAATCTATAAAATTTATTGCATTAGCACCATGTCTCATTTGACCAACTATACTTATATTTTCCCAATCACTNGTTATAAAATTAAAAACAGGTTTATTATTGTCAAGACCTACATTTTCATAAAATGAAACAGTACCAATTAGATTAACAGCAAAAAAGTCTAAATCATTATCACCATCAATGTCACAAAAAGTTGGAATTGCACCTTGTTGACCTAAAACATAGGATNCATTTTGATTTTGCAATAAATCAAGATTAATAAAATTACCATTATCATTTAAATAATAAGAAATATATGAAGGATTCTGAGGGTATTCTGTAACTAAATCAAAATCGCCATCATTATCAAAATCATCTATGTAAAACCAGGTAATGTTATTAATGTCCAAAAAATTGGCATCAACTATGTTGAAAATAATTTCTGAAAAGTTACTATCATTTTGATAGTATCTAATGTGGCCATCTTCATCTAATAAAAATAAATCACTATCATTATCATTATCCCAATCTACCCATCTAGTTATTGAATAATTTAATCCACCTAAAAAGCCATTACTCAATTCTTGACCATCAATGATAATAGTAGGATTTTGATGATTAAATTCAAAGTTAACTGCAAAAATAAAATGAATGCTCAAAAAATATAAATAAAATCTGTGCATAAAAAATTATTTTGCTGAAGAACCCTTGTTTGGATTCCATGTATTTTCATCATGGTTTAAAGATTTTGCAACAAATCTACTCCATACAAAAAAGGCATCTGAAAGCCTATTTAAGTATGACACAACAATCTTATCAATTTTTTCTTGCTCATATAAACCACATGATACTCTTTCACACCTTCTGCATACTGTTCTAGCCAAATGTAGAAAAGCATTAATTTTAGAGCCCCCTGGTAATACAAATGAATGTAGTATTGGTAAATTTTGATTGGATAAATCAATTTCGTCTTCAAGAACTTGAATATCATCTTGAGTTATTCTAGGCATACTAGAAGTCATATCAGCTGGCTCTGTTGCTAATATTGTACCTAAATTAAATAAATCATTTTGAACTTTACTTAAACTTTCAATTAAATCAGAAAAATTGTAATCAATTAACTTTAACTCTTCAATACAAATACCAACAACAGAATTTAACTCATCAATTTCTCCATAAGCATGAATCCTAACATTAGATTTAAGCACTTTCTGACCACCAACTAATGAAGTTTTACCACTATCACCTGTTTTGGTGTAAACTTTACTAATTGTAAATGTTGGATCTTTGTATTTCTTTGTAGCCATTTACTTTTCTTCTTTTTTCTTGAAGTCTAAGGAAAGAGAATTCACACAATACCTTAAACCTGTTGGGTTTGGGCCATCTTCAAAGACATGTCCTAAGTGCGCATCACAATTGGCGCAGATTATTTCTATTCTTTTATGTCCAAGAGAAAAATCTTCTTTAGTTTTAATATTTTTCTGATCAATTGAATCCCAAAAACTTGGCCAACCTGAACCAGAATCATATTTAACATCAGAACTAAATAATGGTTGTTTACAACAATTACAATTGTAAGTGCCTTTTTCTTTATGTTTATAATATTTACCTGTAAAAGGTGGCTCAGTACCACTGCACCTTGTTACAAAATATTCTTCTTCAGATAATTTGTCTTTCCATGATTTATCATCTTTTTTATCCAAAATTTCTCCTGATATTAATGTGAAGTTTATTATAATACTTAATTTACAAAATAAGTTAATCAATTTCATAGCTAACTATCCTGTAATTAAAGAATCTATTAATGGAAAAATTCCATCCTGCCATGGTATTTGATCGCTAGAAATTGCATCGTAGTAAATTTCTTCAGAAGCATCATATATTATGAAATTTGGAATTTCATTAGGAAGCATATAACCAGCAGTTAACTCATTTAAATCATTTTGACCATATATTGGAATATCACAAGCTGAACCATTATTACAATCTATCCACCTTCTAGCTCCTACACATATTTGCCCTTTAAAAGCTCCAATCCAATCGTCTGAGGATAAATTATTTTCACTAATTTTAATAGATTCAAAAAAATAAAANGCTACCTTGCTAGAAATATTATGTGAAAAATAACTGTTAGGATCAACACTATCTTCTTCCAGTGAAGTAAAAGTGTTTGATTCACATCCTAAAAGTAATAAAATTAATATATATATATATTTTGACACTATTTTATAAACATCATTTTTTTTCTGATAAAATTATTTGAATTACTAATTTCATAAAAATATATACCAGAAGAATTTGAATTTGCATTCCAATAGATTTTATGATTTCCTGGATTGTAATAATTAGATGCTAAGTTATCTATCAAATTACCTTCGACGTCGTAAATGTTAATTTGAATAAAATCAAATGAAAAAATTTCAAATTCGATGCATGTTAATGGATTAAAAGGGTTAGGATAATTTTGATAAATCTTGAAATTATCAACTTTATTATCAATCACATTCATCATAGTAGCATCAATACTAAAAGAAAAAATATCACTCAAAGGAATATCATCAATTAATATATTCCAAGAGTATAAATTAATTGNTCCTTCATTTATATTTAAATCAGAATATGAGATTGAAATGTTGTTTTCTTGTGTTAATTGAGAAAAAATAATTTGATTATTAGAATCAAAAATTTGAATGTTGTAATTTANCTCTTCTTCATAACAGCTTTGATTAATATTTGACCATTCAAAATTCATAGTACCACCAGGTAAATCACCTAATAATATAACTTCATTATTAAATGGTTGTAACAAATCTGATTCNAAATAATAACAAGTATCCTCAATTAATGCGCTAGAATCATAATTACATGCATTAATATCTATACAACCTGAACATGATGGGTTATTATTGCAGTAATAATCTGATTGATTAATATTATCAATCACAAATAATCCACCATTTACAAATGGAAAATTATCTGATGGAATTGCATCGTAATAAATATTTTCTGATGCATCAAATAATTTAAATGTAGGAAATTGACCATTTAACATATATCCTTCTGTTGCATCAGAACCATCATAGCCCATCACACCAATATCACATATACCATTGGTGCACATATTAGTATCCCATTTTCTAGATCCAACACATATATCTCCATTAAACGCTCCAAGCCAGTCCTCATTTTCTATGTTGATATTTTCTATTGTTACTTGATTTATAAAATAAAATGCTTGGCTTAGTGATTGATTAAAAGTAAATAGATCAGGAGCTGGAAAATTAGAGCTAGAACATTCAATGGGATCACAAACAATTTCACCATCCCAACATTGGTGCATAGGTCCTTCTCCATTACAAACTCCACATTCATCAAATTGACCAATACATTCATCAATGTCATCACAAATTCCATCATCATCTTCATCCGTACCATTTCCACCACAAATTCCACAATCATCTAATATATTTCCATTACAATCACACTCATTTTCTGAAATATTATTTATATCACAAATTTCATCAATGACAACGTATGAAATCTCTTGAAAATTCATACTTCCTTCTGTAATTGTAAAAAAAGCCTCATATTCAGTAAGCTCACTTTCATCCCATATTTTTAANTTAATTGGATTATTTTCAATAAATCCTGGAAATTGAGGTCCATTAAAATCACAGTAATCAATATGTGACCAAGCAACAATTTCTAATTGANTTTGATTCCATTCCCCAGCTCCAACCAAAACCTCTCCCAATAAATCTTCACATTCTTCACCTTCACTTAAAAGCCCATTNTAATCAAAAATTCCTATTTGATCTCCAACATCTAAATTAGAAATTGAATTNGATAAAATAATTAATTGAGATACACCTGTTGTATCTACAACATCTGAAAAATGATTTGAANCTTGAAAATCACAATCAGTGGTTAAGCCTGTTAGNTCATAAGGNGAAAATCCATCACCAACAATATCGTTAGATGTAAAAATNTAAGTTTGATTTAAATCAATAACAAAATCATTATCTTCATCATAATATTTAAAAGTCATTATCTCCCCTGTTACCTGATTGCTCCATACTGAAAGCTCATAAACATAGTTTTCTCCAGGAGGAAAAAAAGTACTACCGTCAGAATCTAATGCACTTATGATACCATCTTCACCAAAAGCAGCAAGCTTTCCACCAGTTTGTTCTACTCCATCAATAAAAATTTGAACTGCAGAAATTGTAGCATTAAATTCATTGTCAAATGGTACAGATTCATAAGATTGTTCCCAATTTGGATTTCCATGTTCACAGTCAGGAAAAGATAAAAGTACATTTAATATTAAAATATATATTATTTTGTTTCTCATAAACATAATTACGATATAAATTATTTAAATAAAAATTTAAAATTGTGTGTTGGCTAATAATTGCTTTTCAGATTCAGAAGCATAATTTTCATCCCAATCTTTTAGCTTTTTAGCCATAATTGACCGATACAGCCATGGGAAAAGAAGAGCAATAAAAAAAGTTGCTAAATACCCAAATGGCATTTTTGGTGCATCATTATAAGGTTTTAATTTCCAGTATGGAAGATGCGCTTTTTCATGATGTGATGAATGTCTAGTTAAGTTAAAAGTAAAAGCACTACTAATTAATGTATTACTATTCCATGAGTGCCTTGGCCTTACTGGNCTACCTTCAACTCTTACTAGTCCATAATGTTCGACATAATTGATAGTTTCTAATAAAATTTTGGATATGAATGCTGAAATTAAATAACAATATAAAGCTGTAGTACTACCAATAAAAAATATCAATAAAGAGATNATGATGCTTCTCGATATTCCTACAATAAATTTATTGTCTTTATTAAAAAATGACTTTTTCTTTCTGTTTAATCTATTTTTTTCAATCTGGTATGCATTTTTATATTCATTAAATGTTGATCTAAACATAAAATAAAAAATACCTTCATTTCTTCTTGCTGTTGCTCCGTCTTCCCTTAATCCAACCTGTTTATGATGACCATAAACATGCTCAATGGCAAAAACATTATCCCAGCACAGAGCTTGTAACCAATTACCAAAAAACATATCAAATTTTTTATTTTTTCTATGAGTTAGTTCATGACCAACATTTACTCCAAATCCACCCAACATTAATCCAATTGTCAAACAGTAACCTATAAATGAAGATGTACTTTGACTATCTATGACATTTATCATTACTAAAATTAAAATTACTAAAAGTGGTAAATTAAGATATAACATAAAATTTAAAATAGAAGGGTAANTGTATTCATGTACAGAGTTATCTTCTCCGAAAATAATATCACCAATTAAAATAAATGCAGAAAAACCAATGAAAAAATACCAAATATAATAATCTCCNAATGATGCAAATAAAATTGACAAAATTAGAGATATAGGGGCTAAAGAAAATTTTAAATATTTAAACATTTTAATCNATCAAATCTATATATTTTATTTTTTTTAACAAAATTAACTGATATAAGATACTAAAAGTAAGTCCATAAATAACAATTTTTTGTGAAACTACATGAAAAAAAAGTGAATTTTCATTTGGAATAAAAAAATCACTGTTTCCNTATGATACTGCAGGTAAAGGTGGTCCTGACATTAGNATGTAGACATAATAAAAAACTAGACAAAATAAAACAAAATAACTAAATGAGAAATAGTTAGGCAAATATTCTGATTTAAAAATCATATAAGTATANAAAAGCATAACTATTAAAAAAGATCTAAATGCTAGATTAACAAAAAACATATGCTCATTAAGAAAAAGATCAGAAGGTGTGAAACCAACAAAAATAAATCCAATTGAAGAACAAATTGCAAAAAAAATTCCAACTTTACTAAGATTTACTAAATTTCTATTTTTTACTAATAAATAGTGAATAGCTATATAATACGATATTATTCCAACTCCAACACTAAACAAAGAATATGAAAAAAGTAAACTTGATAAAAAATTAACTTCTCCAGACCATGACTTATATAAACCTAAGTCACTAAAAAAGTTCATCGAATGTATGTATCCTGTTACTGAATTATCAAAATTTGGATTTAATGGGTTGTTATACATTGTGCCACCTGGATAACAATACATTGATATGCTAGTTAGTATCAAAAAAAGTATACATGATACAAAACTAATTTTTAAGAGTATTTGAAATTTGTGTTTATTATTCATAATATAGTTTNCTAATAACCTTAATATATTAACTAAAATAGAAAAAATGAAAAAAATCTTAATAGTAAGTGCAACCTTAAAAAATAACTTTAAACTTGCAAATAATTTAAATAAATATATCAATGATTTGTCAAAATCTAAGTCTCTAAATTTAATAACAAATATTATATCTCTTGAAAATTTCAGACTACCAGTATACACAGAAGATAATTTTGATTTACACATAAATGAATACAGAGAAACTATAGAAAATCTAACAAAAAGTTTTACAGAATGTGATGGTATTATTATGTGTGCACCTGAATATAATGGGTCAACACCACCTATAGTAAATAATGCTATTGCGTGGATATCAACTTCAACAGATTATTGGAGAGATGCGTTTAATGATAAAACTGCTCTAGTTTGCACAAATAGTGGTGGGCCAGGATCCAAATATATATCTATCATGAAACTTCAATTGGAACATTTAGGGTGTATTGTTATGCCAAGAGCAATTAGTACAAATAAAAATAATCCATTAAATNAANAATCANTTAATAAAATTTTAACACAATTTATTAAGCATATATAAAAAAAGGCCCTTTATTAAGGGCCTTTTCTTAGTAGCGGGGGCAGGATTTGAACCTACGACCTTCGGGTTATGAGCCCGACGAGCTACCAGACTGCTCCACCCCGCGCCAATTTTCCTCCTATCTCACTCCAACAATAGGGCCCTAAACTTATAAAATAGTTTNTAATAATAACAAGAAATTATTTATTTATAATTTTATATGATATGTCTGGGTAACTTTTAATTTTAGTGATGAGTTGATTAACTAAAGAATAATTNATANGAAAAGAAGTTAAAATATCGTCCTTAAATACTTGATTTAAAANAACTACATTAAATTCTTTTAACATTTTATTTAAAATTCTATCTGATTTATATGAATATATTAATTGAACTTCAACTTGAGGGAACCATAATTTTAAATTATTTTTTTTTATAACTAATTCAGCGGATTTACTATATGCCTTTATTAAACCGGGTATACCAAGTTTTTTTCCACCATAATATCTAACTGTAAATAAACAAACATTTATTAAATTATTTTTTTTTAAAACATTTAAAGTTGGAAGTCCTGCAGTACCTCTTGGCTCACCTGCATCTGTACTAAAATCTGAAATATTTATCTCATTAAGTAAATTAAAGCCACTATATATTCTGTATGCGTAACAAATGTGCGATGAATCTGAAAATTTATTTTTGATATATTTTAATTTTAATTTTATTTCATCAATGGTTGAAATCTTATATATATAGCTATAAAATTTTGAATTATGAATATTATAATCTGAATTTATATCATTTATATTCTGATATAAATGTGTCATTTTAATAGAGTNATTTTTTTATTAACTATTTTATCNTCAAATTCAAAAGATAAAATATATATTCCTGATGAAAAGTTTATATTGAAAAGATTAATTGTTTTAAAATTGTATTCATTTGTTGTGTAATCAATTGAACCAAGGTTTATATTTTTTAATTTTTGTCCATTAATATTATATAGCTTTAATAAAACATTATCTGATTTAACTCCTGAATTAAAACGAATAGTTAAANTTCCTTCTGAATCTGTNGGATTTGGATAAATATAAATATCGTTAGAGAAATCTAGATTTAACAAAGTTGTATTTAATAAAAAGTCAGCTTCATCATTATCTGTATTTGCTATAAAAATAGNNTGAAACAAATCATTTGAGCTAAGAATACCTGATTCATAACTATTTTCAAAATTAATAATTTCATTATCATCTGATATGATACATAAATTACAAACAATATTATTTGAATTTGAATTATCAATTATATTNACTAAAGATATGTCATATGGATAAAATGAATTTATTTTTACTGATTTATTATTTAGGTTCCTACTTATTGTTTCAACTGTATCAATTTGAACTGGATTAGTATTAATTGGGTTGAAAAAAACTTGATCAACATAATAATGTAAATGGCTGTTTGTTTGATATGTACCATTAAANAAATTTTTAGAGTTAAAATCTATCCATGTATCAATAAATGAAGAATTATAACTAAACTCCTCACTTGATAGCACCCCATTAATTGCATCAAATACTGATTCATTATCAATATTACTATTTTCTGAAATGAATGAATAAGCTTCCCAAATTCTTTGCATAATCTGATTATCAAAATTAGAATTTAAATAATGTCCATACAGACCTAATCCATAACCGTTATATGAATTCATATTTCTTTCAGGATTAGAAAAATAATCATCGCCATATTGACTAAAAAATATATAATCATCAATATCAGGGTAAACTAAGTCCTCTATCCAGATAGAACTTAACTCATAAAAGAAAGAATTTTGACCAGGAATAGGAACATATGCTCTTTGTATAGCATGAAAATATTCATGAGCAACACTAATTTTCATTGCGTTCAAACCAGATGTGCTATAATTTGAACCTACGTAATCATCATCAATTTCTACCCATGAGGNTCCTGAATNACCCTCTGGACAATTCCATCCATAACTACCATTTGGTAACTGTTTTATATAAATATCATATAAATTATCTGAATCTGCTATATGGTTTCTAAAATTCATCATATNAACAATAACTTTCTGTGAAGAATCAGCAGCTATTGCTACTTCGTTAGCGTATTCAAAAATACCCTCATAATAATCATTAAAGTGAATTAAAAAATTACCNCTAGGTGAAATTAGCGTATTATCTAATATAGGTCTTTCAGCACAAGATCTATTATTATCCAAAGTTATATCAAGGTTATCATTATAAACTCTAGTTGAAAAAATTAGGGAAATAAAAATAATTTTTANTAGAAAGTTAATCATTTTTTTCTAAAAGATATTCGGATAGGACTTCCTAAAAAACCAAACTCTTTACGTAATTGATTTTCTAAATATCTTTTATAATTTGTTGAAAATAAATGAGGATGATTACAATACAAAGCAAACAAAGGAGGATTTTGTGCAAGTTGTGTAATGTACTTTACTTTTAGAAATTTTCCATTAACAGANGGTGGTTGATATCTATGAACTGTTTTTTCAAGAAAAATATTCAAATCATTTGTCTTAATTGTTCTTTTTCTCTCATAATAAACTTCTTTAGAATACTTAAGGATTTCTCTAACACGTAAATTATTTTTTACTGAAATAAAAATCATTGGGAAATATGCTAAAGCAGGAAATGTTTCAATAATATCATCTTTTATGTTTTTTAAAGTATAATTATCTTTTTCAATTAAATCCCACTTATTAAATACTAACAACATACCTTTGCCCTTATCAATGACATAACTTATAATATTTCTATCTTGCTTATTTAAACCCTTTGAAACNTCNATGACAACTGCTGTTATATCTGACTCNTCTATAGCTCTAAACGATCTAACNCTACTNTANTATTCTATCTCATCTAATAATTTACTCCTCTTTCTTATACCAGCTGTGTCAATAATTCTAAATTTTTCTTTATAATATGTTATATATGAATCAATAGCATCTCTCGTAGTTCCTGCAATNTCAGTTACTATAGATTTTTCTTTATTAATTATACANTTAACTAAAGAGGATTTACCTACATTTGGCATTCCAGCAATTGCTAAGTTAATAAAGTTTTGCTCATCAATATGTTCATTAAAATCATCAAAAGCAGAAGCAATTGAATCTAATAAATNGCCAACATTTCTACCATGTTCAGCAGAAATAAATATTGGATCACCTAATCCTAAATTATAATAATGATAATTCAAGCTATCTTCANTTTGTTTATCTGATTTATTAACTACTAATTGAAAAGGTTTTTCTAATGTTCTTATATTTTTTGCTAATTCTAAATCATTAGATGTCAATTCAGATTTTCCATCAACAATAAACACAANAAAATCTGATTCGTCTTTGGCAATATCTAATTGAATTTTAATGTTTTCGTTAATAATATCATTTTCATTCAAAACAAATCCACCTGTATCTATAATATCATACATTTTACCAAGCCAATCGTATGNTCCATAAACNCTATCTCTAGTAACACCTTCAACTGGTGAGACAATAGATTTTTTTTCACCAATTATTCTATTGAATAAGGTTGATTTACCAACATTTGGCTTACCTATAATTGTAATTAATGGATTACGCTTCATTTTCTAGATAATCTATAATTTCTTTAATACTGTCATTTTTTGAAACTCTAAATTTGGTGTCTAATTTTTTTGATATTTGATCAAGCGTCATATCATCAAGAGTTAAAGTTTGATCTTCATTTAGTATTCTATATGTAGTCCAAACTGAATTGCCCAAATCATATCCTTCTAATTGAGATATTATATCCTTTCCTGTTAATAAACCAGCAACAGTTACAGAATCACCAAAAAAATTATTTTCAATTTTATAAAAATTAACTTCAAGATTTTTAATTTTTTCTAAAACTGGCTTTACTAAATTAGTAAATATATCATAAACTAAAGTACTAGTTACAATTGAAATNTTTNTTGGCTTATTTATCTGTTTGGGGAAATTTAAACTTTCTTCCTTAAATCTATCTATGAAATCTCTAAATTGACCTACACCATTTTCTATTAAATCATATTCTCCATAGTATTCTTTTGGAGGAAAAGGTTTATTAGCAAGAATGTACCATTCATCTGAAAGTAATAAAAAAGGTGACTTTTTACCAGGAAATTGCTTATTAAGNGAAGGGTATTCATCAAATAATTTCTTTGCATAATTATTATTAACATAATTTAATTCAGGCAATCCATCTCTATGTCTAGTTAATCCAACAGGTACTATAGATAAAGTTTTAAATTTTGGAAAAAATTCATATATATCTGATGCAGTTTTTTTAAGATGTTTACCATCATTCATATTTGGAATTAAGACGATTTGACCATGAAGTTCAATACCATTATCAATTAAATATTTAACTTTTTTAAGTAAAAAATCATCTTTACCCCATTTATATAGTAATAATCTTCTTCTTAAATCTACATCTGTAGCATGAACTGAAATGTAAAGCGGGGATAATTTTTGATCTACAATTCTCTTTAGTTCTTTTTTACTCATATTAGTCATTGTTATATAATGACCATAAAGATATGACATTCTATAATCGCCATCCCTAAAATAAATACCATCTCTCATATTTTTAGGGTTTTGATCAACAAAGCAAAAAACACAATCATTTCCACATTTTCGAATTTTCATTTCTTCAAATTCGACACCTAAATCATCATCATAATCTTTTTCTACTTCAATTTGACTTAATTGGCCGTTCATTTTAAAATCTAAAATTACNTTTTCATCAGCAATTCTAAATTCATAATCTAAATGATCAAGAACTCTTTCACCATTAATCTTAATTAATTGGTCACCCTCAGATAAACCAATTTCTTGAGCCAGACTGTTTTCTTTTATTTTTACTATTTTCATTATATTTAATTTAACATATATATTTTAATCTACGTAAATTATTAATATGACTAATAATCTACATAACAATATTAAAAATGCAGCAACAATTTTATTATACTCAGTTGCAAATGCAGATCAAAGTATAGAAAAAAATGAAATCAAAATTATTAAAGAAATTGTTCAAGATTTTTTTTCAACTGATTCTGATGAAGCTTATTCTATAGTTGAAAATGCAATTATTGAATTTAAAAATTCAACAAGCTTCTTTAAATACGGTCAAATTTTAAATGAGAATTTTTCATACCAAGATAAATTAGATTTCATTTACTGTATTTTTGAGGTAGCTTTTTCTGATAATGAATTACATTTTAGAGAACAACATTTGATTAAGCAAATAGCAGGTATATTAAANATTGAAAATCAGGATTTAATTAAAACTAAACTAGAATTAAAGAATTATCTTTAAACAAGTATTTCTTTTTCTTTACTTTTTAGTATTTCGTCTAATTTAGATATATTTTTATCAGTTAATTCTTGAATGTTGCTTAACTCTCTTTTAAGATTATCTTCAGATAAATCATGAGATTTTTCTAATTTTTTCAACTGCTCATTAGCATCTCTTCTNATATTTCTAACAGCAATTTTTCCATCTTCAATAATCTTATGAACTTGTTTTACTAAGTCTTTTCTTCTATCTTCAGTTAAAGAAGGTATATTTAACCTAATTATATTTCCATCATTACTTGGGGTTAAACCAATATCTGACTCAACTATAGCTCTTTCAATCATCTCAATAGATGAAGGATCAAAAGGTTGAATAGAAATTAATTGAGCTTCTGGGATAGTTATATTTGCTACATTATTTAGAGGAGTTGGTACACCATAATAATCAACTTTAACAGGATTTAAGATTTGAGTGGAGGCTCTTCCAGTTCTTATATATGATACTTCTTGATTATAATGCTCAATGGCTTTTTCCATTTTAATTTTTGATGTTGAAAAAATTTCTTGTTCCATTATTACCTCTATTTAATTATTGTGCCAACTTTATTATCTGAAAATAAAAACTCTTTTAATTTATTTCCAGTATTAATATTCAATACTGAAATAGGAAGCTTATTTTCTTTGCATAATGTTATCGCTGTTAAGTCCATAACCATTAATTCATTATCAATAACTTTCTTGTAAGATAAATTTTCATACTTGACAGCGTTTTTATTTAGTTCTGGATCTGAATCATATACCCCATCAACTTTTGTGCCTTTAATTATTATNTCTGCCTTTATTTCTATAGCTCTTAATGCTGCAGCAGTATCGGTTGTGAAATATGGATTACCAGTTCCACCAGCAAAAATTACTATTCTTCCCTTCTCTAAATGTCTCGTAGCTCTTCTGCGAATATAAGGTTCAGCTAATTGCCTTATTGATAAAGCAGACATAACTCTAGTATCACATGAAATTTTTTCTAATTCATTTTGAAGTGCTACAGAATTCATAATTGTACCCATCATACCAATGTAATCTCCTGAAACACGGTCCATTCCTTCACCTTCTGAAGAAACACCTCTAAATATATTTCCAGCACCAATAACGATACCAATTTCTATATCTTTATCATGAATTTCTTTAATTTGATGAGCAAGGTCTGATACTACTTTGTAATCAATACCAAATTGTTTTGTACCAGAGAGAACTTCACCACTTAATTTAATTAAAACTCTTTTGTAGTGAATATTTTGCATTTTAAATGTGATTAAGACTTATCTTCAGGTTTTGATAATTCACCAAGCTGAAATCTAGAGAATCTTTTAATTTCAATATTTTCTCCAAGGGTTGAAATTGTGTCACTTAATAAATCTGAGATTACTTTATCAGGGTCTTTTACAAAGTTTTGCTCTAACAAGACATTTTCCTGATAAAATTTATTTAATCGTCCTTCAATCATTTTTTCAACAATATTTTCAGGCTTTCCACTCTGAAGAGCTTGATCTCTGTAAATTTCTTTTTCTTTTTCTATTACATCAGATGAAATATCTTCTCTATTTATTCCGATTGGAGATGTAGCTGCAATATGCATAGCTATATCTCTTGAAAAATCTTGGAACGCATCTGTTCTAGCAACAAAATCAGTTTCACAATTAATTTCAACTAATACACCTAATTTTGATCCAGGATGAATATATGGAACAATTACTCCATCTTTAGCATCTCTTCCAGCTTTCTTCTTAGCCTTAGCTATACCATTTTTCCTTAGAATATCCATAGCTTTGTCTATATCATAATTAGATTCTTCTAAAGCTTTTTTGCAATCCATCATTCCTGCGCCAGATACATCTCTTAACTCTTTAACTGTTTTTGCTGAGCTCATTTAGNCTCCTTAACAGTTTCATCTTGCTTTTTACTAATTTCTTCTTTTTCAGAATTTAAATCAAGCAACAAAGCAGACACATGACTTAAAATTGCNTTTATAGACTTTATTGAATCATCATTGCCAGGAATTGCATAATCCACTTCTAATGGACTTGTGTTTGAATCAACTAAAGCAAATACAGGTATNCCTAATCTTTTAGCTTCTAAAATAGCAATTTTTTCATTATTNGCATCTACAATAAAAAGAGCTGCTGGTAAATATCTCATATCTCTTATACCACGATGTAAATCAGATAATCTATTTTTCTCACGATTAAGTTGAGTAAGCTCTTTTTTAGTAAGGTTTTTGTATACATCAGATGATTCTTTTTCAAGTACTTTCAATCTGTTAATACTTCTTTTGATTGTTGAAAAATTAGTTAGAGTTCCACCTAACCATCTTTCATTAACATAAAACATACCGCATTTGTCAGCACTTTCTTGAACTACTTCTTTAGCCTGTTTTTTTGTGCCAACAAATAAAACATTGCCTCCATTTGAAACAATTTTTGTTAATTCTTTTAATGCAATATTTAAGTTTTCAATAGTTTTGTTTACATCAATTATGTGAATACCATTTTTCTGACCAGCAATAAACTTTTTGAAATTTGGATTCCATTTTTGTGTAGGATGCCCAAAATGAACACCTGACTCAATTAAATATTTTGTTGATAATTCGCTCATATAAATCCTAACGTTTAGAGAACTGGAATTTCTTCCTTGCTCCTGGTTGCCCATATTTTTTTCTTTCAACTTTTCTAGAGTCTCTTGTTAACATTCCATTTGACTTTAATGTAGATCTAAAGTCTGGATTAACTTTTTCAAGAACTCTTGAAATGCCTAATCTAACAGCTCCTGCTTGGCCAGTAGAACCACCACCAGACACATTAACAGAAATGTCAAATTGATTATTCAACTCTAATAAATCAAATGGTCTTTTAATAATCATTTTTTGTGTATCTCTATTAAAATACTCATCGAAATCTCTACCATTTACAAGAAATTTTCCCTTACCTGTCTTTAATTCTACTCTAGCTATAGATGATTTTCTTCTTCCTGTAGCAATCCATTTTTGATTTTTTGTATTTACCATTGTAATATAAACCTTAATTTATTGATAATTCTTTAGGAGACTGAGCTTTATGAGGATGAACTGTGCCTGAGTAAACCTTTAAGTGGTTTAAAAGCTTTCTACCTAATTTATTATGAGGTAACATTCCCTTAACAGCTGTTCTGATAATCTGATCTGGCTTTTCATCTAACATCTTTTTATAAGATACGGTTTTTTGTCCACCTGGATAACCAGTGTGTCTCCAATATTCTTTAGTATTTTTTTTATTACCTGTAAGAATTACTTTTTCAGCATTTATTACAATAATAAAATCACTCATGTCTAAGTTAGGAGAAAAATTAACTTTATTCTTTCCTCTTAAAATCTGAGCAATAGAACTAGCTAATCTACCTAATGTTTTATCTTTTGCATCAACGATGTACCAATCTCTGACTATCTCGTTGCTTTTAATTGATTCAGTTTTCATTTTTAAATCTTTTTTTTAGTAATTAGTAAAGCCTGATAAGTTAATAGAAGAACTTTATATCAGTCAAGGATATTATTTAATTTATAAATAAATTACTTTTGCAGATAGTAGAACAAACTTTACCCACAAACTCTTGACCTACAAATGGAGTGTTTGAAGATTTAGAACAGATATCATTTGAAGAAAAAGTCCATTTTTTAGTTGGGTCTATTATGACAAGTTCTGCATCAACACCAACTTTAAAGCTAGATAAATCTATATTCATTATTTTTGCTGGGTTAAGCGAGAAAAATTTTAATATAGATTCGGTTGTAAATCCATTTTCTATTAATTTAGTATGAGATGAAGCAAAAGCTGTTTCTAAACCAATAATACCAGATTTTGAATTATAAAAATCATTATCTTTATCATCAAATTTTACTGGACTATGATTTGATGCTATACAATCTATTGTTCCATTTTTTAAACCTTTAAACAAATTTTTAACATCATTTTCCGACCTTAATGGTGGTGAAGTTTTTAAATTCGAATTAAAATCAATTAAATGTTCATCATTAAAAAATAGATGGTGTGGTGATACCTCACAGGATACTCTTGTATTATCATTTTTGAACATATCAATAATTTTAACTGATTCGGATGTGCTAACAGTTGGAATATGTATTAAACCATCTACATATTTAGTGATTTGTAAGTCTCTAAAAACCATAACTGATTCAGCTATAGAAGGATTACCTGCAATTCCTAATAAATTTGAAGTTACAGATTCATTCATGTGTCCTGTATTTACAAGATCTGTGTTTTCAGGGTGATTTATAAAAGGAATATTGAACATTTTAGAATATTCAATCGCATACCTGGCAACTTGAGCNTTCATAATAGTTTTTTTTCCATTAGATAATGCAACTATTCCAGAATTATACATTGAACCNAGTTCAGCTAAATCTTGACCNTTTAACTCTTTNGTAANTGCACCNATAGGATGTATGTNAATTGGTAAATTTTTNGATTCNTTATTTATGTAATCAACTAATTCTGCACTATCAATTACNGGCTCTGTATTAGGAGTTAAACAAACTCTTGAAAAGCCACCNGCTAATGCTGCAATAGAGCCGGAATTTAAATCTTCATCATCATTTATGCCTGGAGTTTTAAAAGATGAATTTATATCAATAAAAGATTGAGTTATAATTTTATTTTTACAATCTATAGTGTCTGCACCATCTATTTTACCAATTTTTCCAATTTCTTCAATTTTTCCTTTTTCAATCAGTAAATCTACCTTGGTTTTTTTTCCAGACAATACATCAACTAAATGTCCATTTTTAAGTACGATTTTAGAGTTTGAAATATTTTTAATTTTAGCTTTCATTTGCAACTCCTAACAGTAAGTATAAAATACTCATTCTTACCGCAACTCCATTTAAAACCTGATTTAAAATAACAGATTGATCTGAATCTGCAACATAGGTATCAACTTCAACACCTCTGTTTATTGGTCCAGGATGCATAATGACTACTTCTTTATTTAATCTTTGAAGTCTTTCTTTTGTGACGCCAAAAAGATCTCTGTATTCTTTAACTGATGGTACTAACCCAATACCCATTCTCTCTCTTTGAATTCTTAAAATATTTAATGCATCTGACCATTCTAAAGCTTCATTAATATCATGTGAAATTCTAACTCCAAACTCTGACATGAATTTTGGAATTAAATGAGGAGGAGCACACAAAAGTACTTTAGCTCCCATCTTTTGAAGTCCAAGTATATTTGACATAGCAACCCTGCTATGAAGTATGTCTCCAACAATAGAAACTTTTAAATTCTTAATTTTACCAAATTTTTCATAAAGACTTGTAATATCTAACATAGCCTGAGTTGGATGCTCATTTGTGCCGTCTCCAGCATTTACAATTGGACAATCTAAATATTCAGTTAACTTTAAGCATGACCCTGGTACAGGGTGTCGCATAACAGCACAATCAATTTTCATTGCTTGAATATTTTGAACTGTATCTCTTAAACTTTCACCTTTATTTAAACTTGAAGAGCTAGCTGCAAAATTCATAACATCTGCTGATAATCTTTTTTCTGCTAATTCAAAAGATAGTTTAGTCCTAGTTGAATTTTCAAAAAATAGATTGACAATGTTTTTACCTTTTAATGATGGTATTTTCTTAATTGGTCTTTCTAATACTTCTCTAAAAGTCAATGCAGTATCAATAATTAACTGAATATCAGATTGTTTTGCATCTTTTAAACCAATAAAGTGCTTAGTACTAAGCCTGCTCATTATACTCCAATAGTTTTACTGATTCCTCATCATCAACATCTGAAAGATAAACATGGACATGCTCATTAAAAGATGTTGGATAATTTTTTCCAACATAATTTGCCTTAATTGGGAGCTGCCTATGTCCTCTATCAATTAAAACAGCTAATTCTAATTTATCTGGCCTTCCAAGAGAAAAAATCTCTTCCATTGCTGCTCTGATGGTTCTACCTGTATATAAAACATCATCAATAAGAATAACATTTTTTTTGTTCATGTTAAATAAAATATCTGATGGCCCGACCTTTGGGCTACCTAAATTTGTTTCAAAATCATCTCTATAAAAAGTAACATCAATTGATCCTAAATCAATTTTTACACCGCTAATTTTTTCAATTATTGAATGTAGTCTATTAGCAATTACTTCACCCCTAGTTCTAATTCCAATCAATGCTAAATTATCAAGATTTGAATTCTTCTCAATAATTTCATGTGATAACCTAGTCAAGGTCTTATTTATTTGGTCAGCATCAAGTAAGATTGCTTTATGATTTTTCTTTACCATAGTAAACTTTTTTTTGGATACAAAAAAAGGGCGTTACAGCCCCCTCAAAATTCTGCTATGCCCTTACTTGTATCTCGTACAATATTTAAAGGGAGCATTAATAGCACTTTAATTTATAACTTAAAAACATAAAGTAAAATAACTAAATTACCTTTATGTTAAAAATGTTAGATATATATATTTTTAAAAACTTNATTATAAGGGTAATTTTTTTATTACTACTTATTAGTTCAATTATAATTTTAACAAATTTTGTTGAAATGATTGATAATTTTATAAATGCAGGTATGGGAAGTAGAGAAATATTTAATTACTACTTACTAACTTTTCCAATGTTTGTTAGCTATGCAATTCCAATGTCAATAACTATTGGTGTAATTCTATCAATTTTATTTCATATCAAAAATAATGAATTAATTGCAATTAGATCTCTTGGNGTAAGTTATTTAAGAATGAGTGTTATTATAGGTATTTGTAGTTTTTTGTTTAGTATAGGTCATTTTTACTTTGAAAATAATATTGTATCAGANAGTAATCATAAAAGAACAATACTAATGAAGAAATATAATCTTAAAAAAAATAAAACTAAACTTAGAAACTTTGTTGAAGATATTGATAAAAATAAGTCAATTATTATNATGAATTATAATAATAAAAAAGAAATTGCTAATAATATNACTATAAAGGAAGTAGATGNTATAAATAACATTTCACGTAGAATAGATGCAAATTCAATGAAATGGAACTCACAATTNNAAAAATGGTATTTTAATGAAATGAATNTNAGNNTATGGNNTNATAATNTTNTNAAACAACAGAAAATNNTTAAAGANACATTATTAANTATCAAAAATATANATCCAATTTATTTAATATCAGAATTTACATTGCCTGAAGAAATGAATTACTACGAATTAAAGGAATTCATTGGCATTAAAAAAGAAAGTTCTAGTAACACTAATAAATGGGAAGTAGGTTTACATCATAAAATTTCATATCCATTTTCAAATTTATTTTTAACTTTATTTGCAATTGTTTGTGCAATCGGCCTGAAAAGTTCAAATGTTTCTTATGGTGTTGGTCTAAGCTTGTTAATTATAGTTATTTATTATATACTAATCGTGATTGGAAAAAATTTAGGGATTGAAGGAACTATAAACCCAATAGTTTCTGCGTGGATTCCAAATTTTACTATCTTTGTAATTTCACTTTTTTATTATAAAAGATTTGTTTTTTAAAATTTACTTGTTTTAAATATTAATGAAAATGAATAATCAACACCTTTTGTAGATTGAAAAAATATAGCATCATTAAAACTAATGCCATGATTTATTTGTAATGGCCCAATTTTATATCCATAAGAAAATCCAGAAAATATTTTTCCTT
>NZRW01000022.1 GCA_002701185.1 Fidelibacterota bacterium | reverse complement strand
TAATAGATATATTNGNTAGAGCCATTATTCCAGATACCATTAACNNGTGATATTAATATAGAAGTTAATGATATAATGAGCATCTTTATTTGTCTAAAAATCCAAATCAATGTGATTGCAGCAATCAAAAAAGCTAAAGGAATAAATATTCCTCTTTCATATTCTACTAACTCTACATACCTCGTTCTGAGAATTGGCAATCCTGCTTCGTGCCAATCCCAGCTAGAATATTTAATGTATTCATTATTCTCAATAACTTTAATCAAATCATTAATGCTCTCTCTATTAAAATCAACATTAGTATTTAGTATTAACTTTGTATTTTCAAGATCTCTTGTTATCAGTATTGGGTTATCGCAATTTTTATTGATTAATTCTAATGTTAATGGAATACTAACATCGTTATCGTCATTAATAATATCATAACAATCATTAATTGAATTTATTGTAAAACCTTCTCCAAAATGATTTGTTTTATCATTAAATTGATATATGTCATCAATAATAGATTGAATTGCAGAATAGGGCCCGGACGAGTAATCAGAAAGTACATTAGTATTTTTAAAAGTAATAATGTTTGAATTTATACTCTCTAAATCAAAACGAAATGAATTAATTACATCATCTATATCAATTAAAATCTGCTTTCTAGTTTCATGGGAATAAATTTCTTCATCTATCCCTATAACAATCAATGTACTTTTAGCATCATTAGAAATAAGATCAGAATATATATTACTATTATTAATCTTGTTATATCTTTCTGCTACTGTGTAATCATATCCTATTTTACCATCACCATCATCCCATAATGAGCCCAAACTAAAGGCGTAATCAATATAATCAATATTTGCAAGATCAGATGTTAATAATTCTAAAATTGATAGGTTTATATCTGAAAAAATATTACCATTGGTAATAGTTAAAAACATGACATTATCTTCTCTTCCATAAACAATCTTAAATTGTTCATAGTCATCCCTATCTACATCTTTTGTTGGGAACATTTGCTCTAATGAAAAATCAATTCTTAATCTATCTTCAGATAAAAAGCCTATATAAAAAAAGATAGATGTAATAAGAATTATTACAGAAAAAAATAGTTTGGTGTTGTCTAAAATATATTTACTAAAACTTGAATACAAATTAATTCCTAAAAAATACTTTTAAATTTATAAATCTTTTAATAAAAAAAGGGGCATAAATATGCCCCTTTTTAATATTAACAAAAACCAAATTATAAAATTATGATATTTGAATTTTTTTAATATCGCTTTTTACCTTTTTAAGTTTTGGTATTTCTATACATAAAATACCATTTAAGGCTTTTGCTTTTATTTTATTTATTATTATATCTTCTGGTAAATAGAATGATTTATTAATATTATCATTTTTAATAAAAGATTTATTAACATCCCCTCTTTTACCAGTTATTTTTAAAACATCCTCATCAATAGAAATATCAAGATCAGATTTATCAAAACCTGGAATCTCTAGATTTATAAAATATGATTTTTCATTTTGATTTATTGATGTTCTATTGTTTTCATAAGTATAGTTAGAATCAATAAAATGATTAAAATAACCATCAAAATTATCTAAAATATCAAACATACTATGATTTGGTTTCCAATTAACTAACTTCATTTTTTTCTCCTTTTATTAAATAATATTAGTTAATTATCATTATGCAACCATTGTGCCAATGATGTAGTACATAATTTTTAATGCAATATTGTCAGTATGGCTATGCTATTATGTCAGTTTTTAGAGTTTTATCTGTCTATATTTCAGATTTGTGGATTGTTTATATATAATAAGGGTGTTGCCAATGATTGAAACTAAACCGCTATCAGTTGAATTGGTTATATTTTCAGAAAGAGTATTTTTTTCAGATTTGTTTTTGTTAAACTTAATTTTGATTAATTCGTGTCTTTCTAGATATTCAGCGATTGAATTAATTACCCCCTGATTAACACCCTCTTTACCAATAGTTATAATGGGTTTTATATGATGCGATAAAGATTTGAGCTTTTTTATTTGCTTAGTATTTAATTTCATTTCTATTCATGTATGGTTTTATTATTAGTTATTTATTATTTTACGTTACTAAATATTAATATTAATTTATACTAAATTAGTATTAATAAATATCTTAAAATTGATAAAATAATTGGAGCAATTATGTCTAGAAAGAAAATTACGTTAATTGGTGGTGGTCAAATTGGTGGTAACCTTGCATTATTATGTGCGCAAAAAGAACTTGGTGATGTTGTTATTTATGATATTCCAAATGCTGAAGGCATGATCAAAGGAAAGGCACTAGACATTTCTCAATTAACACCTCTAGATGGGTATGATTCAAATATAAGTGGTTCATCAAATCCTGAGGATATGAAAGATTCTGATGTGGTTATTATAACTGCAGGCGTACCAAGAAAACCCGGTATGAACAGAGAAGATTTACTGGATATAAATATAAAAATAATTACCGATGTTGCAAACAATGTTAAAAAATATGCTCCAAATGCTTTTGTTATAGTTTTATCTAATCCGTTGGATGCTATAGTATATTCATTCTATAAAGTTTCTGGATTTGCAAAAAATATGGTTGTTGGTATGGCCGGAGTTCTTGATAGTACAAGATTTAAAACTTTTTTAGCAATGGAAACAGGTTATTCTACACAAGATATTCAATGCATGGTGCTTGGAGGTCATGGAGATACAATGGTTCCAGTTACTAGACTTGCTACTATTGGTGGTATACCAGCAGAAGAACTTATCTCTAAAGACAAACTTGATGCTATTGTAGAAAGAACAAGATTTGGTGGTGGTGAGCTTGTAAAATTATTTGGTAATGGCTCAGCATACTATGCACCAGCTGGATCAGCAATAGAGATGGCAGAATCATATTTGAAAGATAAAAAAAGAGTTCTTCCATGTGCATCTTTATGTGAAGGTGAATTTGGTGTAAATGGATACTTTTTAGGAGTACCTACTGTAATTGGTTCTGGTGGCGTTGAAAAAATATTGGAATTCACATTACTTGATAGCGAAAAAGAAGAATTGAACAATACGTTGGATGCTGTAAAGAAAACTGTTAAAGAAACAAAATTATAAGGATTAAATATGCTTGAAAATATAAATGAAATATTTGGATATCTTGTAGGGATACTTGCCCCTATTTTATTTATGGAGTTCAATGGTTTCCCATTAATAGTCCTAGTACTTTTAATAGGCTCGCTAACATTTACTTTGTACTTCAAATTTATAAATGTGAGAGGTTTTAGTCATTCAATTGATATTATTAGGGGAAAATACGACAACCCAAGAGATACGGGACAAATAAGTCATTTCCAAGCTCTAACTTCTGCTTTATCAGCTACAATAGGATTAGGTAATATTGCCGGTGTAGCTGTTGCGGTCTCTTTAGGTGGCCCAGGAGCAGTCTTCTGGATGATTTTTATTGCATTTTTTAGCATGTCTGCAAAATTTGTATCAGCTACATTAGGATTATTATATAGAAAGGTTAATGAAGATGGCTCTGTGAGTGGTGGTCCAATGTATTACTTAAATTACGGATTAAAAGAACGTGGATATGATAATTTAGGTAAAATTTTAGCAGCTATGTATGCAATATTTATTATTGGTGGAGCTTTTGGTGGTGGCAATATGTTTCAAGCAAATCAATCATATGAGCTTTTTGGTAAACTTATAGGTCTACCAAACTATTTGTACGGGATAATACTAGCAATCCTAGTAGGTTTTGTTATTGTTGGAGGTATAAAAAGAATTGGTGAGACAACAGAGAAAATTGTCCCCCTCATGGTTGTTTTGTATGTTAGCGCATCTCTTTTTGTAATCTTTACTAATTTAGAAAAACTTCCAATGGTTTTATCATCAATATTTAATCAAGCCTTCGTACCTGATGCAGCATATGGTGGTTTTATAGGAGCTTTAGTTACGGGTGTTAAGAGAGCAGTCTTTAGTAATGAAGGTGGTGTAGGATCTGCATCTATAGCTCATTCAGCCGCAAAAACTGATGAACCTGTTAGAGAAGGCATTGTTGCTATGATAGGTCCTTTCATAGATACGATTATAGTTTGCTTTATGACTGCATCAGTAATATTAATCACCTCTGACTCTAACCCTCTATATAAGGTTGGTGGTGGTATAAATGGCGCAGAATTAACATCTGCAGCATTTGGAACGGCAATATCATGGTTTCCATACGTTTTGTCTGTGGTAGTATTTTTATTTTCTTTTAGCACGATGATTTCATGGTATTATTATGGAGATAAGGGCTGGAAATATTTATTTGGCGATTCAACAATTAAAATTTACCAAACCATGTATTTGTCTGCAGTTGTTCTTGGCTCAATATCTTCACTAGGACATGTTATTGACTTTTCGGATATGATGATTCTTTCTTGCGCTTTTCCAAATATTATTGGTTGCTTATTTTTGTTGCCACTCTTAAGAGAAAAGCTTGATGAATACTGGACAAAATATAATAATGGAGAGTTCAAAGTCTATAAATAAATGCAAGATTTCTCTGAATATTTAGACTTTTCAAAAGATCTAGCTGTAAATGCTGGAAAAATACTATCAAAATACTTTGGTAATATCAATTCTATTAAACAAAAATCCACAAGAATCGACCTTGTTACTAATGCTGATATAGAGTGTGAAAACTTTATTGTTAAATCTATCCAAAATAAATATCCTGACCATATTATAATAGCTGAAGAAAGCACTCTTCCTGAAAAAAATAGTGATTTTAAATGGATAATTGACCCTCTAGATGGTACTACTAATTTTGTACACAACTTACCTATTTTCGCAGTTTCTATTGGATTGCAATATAAAAGTAAAACAGTTATAGGTGTAGTATACAATCCAGCTGCTAATAAATTATTCAGCGCAAAATTAAATGGAGGCGCATTTTTAAATGACAAAAAAATAAAACCCTCTTCAAGTAGTACTTTAAGTGATTCTCTTATAGTAACGGGTTTTCCTTATTTACAAGATAAAAGATGGGACTTATCTTTTGATATATTTAAAGATTTTTATTCGCACTCACAAGGTGTTAGAAGGCTTGGGGCGGCAGCTTTAGATCTTTGCTTTGTAGCGATGGGTCGTTTTGAAATATTTTATGAGTTTAACTTAAAGCCATGGGATATTTGTGCAGGTGCATTAATAGCTGAAGAATCAGGTGCTAAAGTAACAGATTGGGATGGTTCAAATTATCCTGATTCTGGTCAAAGAATTTTAGCGACAAACGGTCATATCCATGATGAGGCTCTAAGCTTGCTCAGCAACCATGACCTGAATATCTACTTTTAGGTTAAGATTTCATAATCTTTTCTAATGATTGAAAATAAGCATCATTCAGCTCTTTTTTACCAATATCAATCAAATCATTAATTATTAACTTACCATTACTGGTCACTTTTCCAATTGTTTGAGTATAAACATTCAATGCTTGAGCTTTTTCAACTAATGTAAACAAGTTTTCTTCATTAATGGTTACAATTATAACACTNTGACACTCACCAAAAAGTAATTCATCATTCCTCATTTTTCTTGATAAATTTATTTCGGCACCAATACTTTTATCCGAAAACAGTATAGATTCTGCTATATTTACTGCCAAACCTCCATCAGAAATATCATGAGCAGAATTAATAAGCCCCTCTTTGATAGCATCTAAACATAAATTTTGAACATCTAATTCTGATTTAATATCAAAGTTATGCAGAGGGCCTTCAATTTTATCATGAACTATCTTAAGATATTCAGAACCACCCAATGTTGGATTTAATGAACCTAAACAAACAATAAAATCTCCTTCATTTTTATATGAAATACTAGTAGCATGCGTCATGTCTTCAAGCATACCTACCATACCAATAACAGGTGTTGGGTAAACTGCCCCCTGTGTATTTTCATTGTAAAAACTTACATTTCCACCAGTAACAGGTGTATCTAATGCTCTACACATCTCCCCCATACCCAATACAGCTTCTCTAAACTGCCAATATATTTCTGGATCTTTAGGGTTTCCAAAATTTAAACAATTTGTTATTGCTAATGGCTGAGCACCAGAACAGACTACATTTCTTGCTGACTCAGCTACAGCGACCATTCCACCTTGCTTAGGGTTTAAATAAACATATCTACCATTACAATCTGTACTTACAGATAAGCCAATATTAGTATCTTTTATTCTTACAACACCAGCGCTCTGACCTGGACCTTGAACAGTATTGGTCCTTACTGTTGAGTCATATTGATTATAAACATAGCTTTTGTTTGTTATATTTGGAGCTGACAATAGCTTGATTAAATTACCTTTATAGTCTTCTGATATTTTTAATTCACTAAAATTGCATTTATTTTTTTCTGTATAATATGAAGGTTCTTTATATGGCATATCATACTGAGGTGCATCACCACCCAAAACAAGTGAATCTACTGGAATATTAGCAACTAATTTTCCATTACGAAATACCTCAAACTTTTTGGTATCAGTTACTACTCCTATTTCACAACATAACATATCCCACTTTTTATAAATATTCTTAAGTTCTTGTTCAAAACCTTTTTTAATAACAACTAACATTCTTTCTTGTGATTCAGAGAGTAAAATTTCATATGCGTTCATACCTTTTTCACGTAAAGGCACTTTATCTAAATCAACTTTTATTCCACATTCTCCTTTTGCTGACATTTCTGAACTTGAACAAGTTATTCCTGCAGCACCCATATCTTGAACTCCAACAAGCCATTCTTGTTTACACATCTCAAGAGTTGCCTCTAGCAATAATTTTTCAGTAAATGGATCTCCTACCTGAACATTAGATTTTTTTGATTCAGATTCTTCAGTCAACTCATCAGAGGCAAAAGTTGCACCATGTATACCATCTCGTCCTGTTTTTGCCCCAACTATAAACACAGGGTTACCAACTCCCTCAGCAGTAGCACTTGCAGTAAACTTTGTATCAACAACACCTAATGAAAATGCATTAACAAGAGGATTGCCAGAGTAAGAGTCCTCTATAACAACCTCACCGCCAAGAGTGGGAATACCTAAACAATTTGAATAATCACCAATTCCTTTTACAACATGATCTAATAAAAATCTATTTCTACTGTTTGATAATGAACCAAATCTCAAAGAATTCATTGAAACTATAGGTCTAGCACCCATAGTAAATATATCCCTCATAATACCACCTACACCAGTAGCTGCACCTTGATACGGCTCAACAGCNGAAGGATGATTATGAGATTCAATTTTAAATGCAGTAGCTAGATTATTTCCTAAATCTACGAGTCCTGCATTTTCTTCTCCGGCTTCTACTAACAATCTTCCACCAGATCTAGGTAATGTTTTTAACATTTTTATAGAACTTTTATAAGAGCAATGTTCAGACCACATAACAGAAAAAATACCGAGCTCTACATAATTTGGTTCTCTTCCTAATATTTCTTTGATGTAAGAAAATTCATCTGAGCTGATACCATGCTCTTTAATAATTTCATCAGTTATATCTGGATAGATAATATCTAGGTTCATTTACTATATCCTTTCAAGTTTTGCAGTAAAATGTCTTAATGTTCTACTTTCATAGATAATTTTAAGTCCCTTTATTTTATGGGATTTATCTTTTATAATACCCATCACCTCTACTACATAATCAATATGGCTTTGAGTGTAAGTTCTTCTAGGGATTGCAAGTCTAACTAATTCGTTTTTTGAATAAAATGGATTTCCATTTGAATCATTACCTCCAAACATTAAACTTCCAATCTCAGAAGTTCTTATACCACCATCTATATACATTTGACAGGCTAAGGCTTGACCAGGAAAGTGTTCAACTGGTATATGAGGTAAGAATTTTTTTGCATCAATATAAATCGCATGACCTCCAGTTGGATTAATAATTGGAATGTTCAAGGAATTTAATTTTTCACCAAGATATTTTGTTGATTCTATTCTGTATTTNAAATANTCTTCTTCTAGNACTTCNATCAAGCCATAAGCAACAGCTTCCAAATCTCTGCCTGATAAACCNCCATATGTAGGAAATCCCTCTGTTAATATTAAAAGATCTTTCTTTTTTTGTGCTAAACTATCATCATTAGTGCAAAGAAATCCTCCTATATTAGCAATAGCATCCTTTTTTGCGCTTACTGTGCATCCATCCGCATAAGAGAACATTTCCTGTACAATTTCTTTTATTGGTGTGTCCATATACCCTTTTTCATTAATTTTGATAAAATAGGCATTTTCTGCAAATCTACATGCATCTAAGTAAAACGGTATATTATATTTTTTTGCAATTTTAGATACCTGTTTAATATTTTCCATTGAAACTGGTTGACCGCCACCTGTATTGTTAGTTACAGTTAACATGATTATAGGTACCTTAGAAAGATCTGCTTTTCTGAGAAAATTTTCTAACATATCTGTATTCATATTTCCTTTAAATGGGAAATCTGAATTGAAGTCACTTGCTTCTTCACAAACAAAATCAATTGGGTTTGCATTTACTTCAAGAATATTCGCTCTAGTTGTATCAAAATGATTATTACTTGGTATAGAATCTCCATCCTTTGCTATAGTAGAAAATAATATCCTTTCAGCAGCTCTTCCTTGATGAGTGGGAATTACATTTTTAAAGCCCATTAAATTTTTAATTGTTGTTTCAAAAAATATAAAACTATCACTTCCTGCGTATGATTCATCTCCAAGCATAACGCCAGCCCACTGCCTACTACTCATTGCTCCTGTACCAGAATCTGTTAATAAATCTATAATCACATCTTTGGCTTTAATAAGAAATAAATTATTAAATGCTTCTTTCAAAATGACTTCTCTTTGTTCAGCAGTATTCATTTTGATTGGTTCTACAGATTTAATTCTAAATGGCTCAATTATGGTTTTCAATTAAATTCTCACTTTCAAAACAATGTTAAATCTTCATTGTCATTATTTTCATCTTTATTATCATTTTTCTCAATAGTTTTTACATTTTCAGGTATATCTACAATACTCTCGACTATATCATNATCTGATTGTAATTCACCATCGATAAATTTAAACCCACTCATTCTTAAATAAGCAGGCAATTTATTACCTGAAGCNTTCCATCCTTTAACATCAATAAATTCTGCAACTGATATAAGTTTTTCCTTCTTTTCGCCGCTTTTGATTCTGTAAGAAAAATTTAAAGAAGGATTTTCATTAACTGTTGCTTTAATAAATTTTGACCCTCTAGATTCATCTGTAAATGAAAACATTCTATTTATCAAGTTTGTTTCAATCTTAAATCTTTTTATGTAATAAGATTTTTTTGAGCCCACATAATGTAAACATGTTATCAGATCATCATCACTAAATTTTTTGAGAATTTCTATTTCTGAAAGATTGAATCTTCTATTAAGATCAATGTTAGCTAATTCGTATTCACCCGTCTTATAAATAATTAATAACTTATCATCAACTTCAAACCTTCCTATTAAGTCCCCTCTTTCATCATAGTTTAATTTACCGATATCTTTTTCAAGCCATACNTTTTTTCCTCCAAAAGTAGAACTACCTATCTCTGATTGACTAATCTTTCTAACCGGATATTTTGTTAAAATATTACCTTTTGACAATCTATTCTTAATTAAAACTTCACCAAAATCATATTCATATTCTTTTTTCTTAGCCTTTGCTTTAAAGTGCAAGTTGACTTTTATAATTTCTGACTCACTGTTTGGGTTTCCTGTGATATATAAAATTTTACTATCATCAATATTTTTTGCAATAGGATAAACCTTATCTCTAATAATTGANTCGATTGAAAATCTTTTGATATAAGATTTTTTATCATGATTATTTAGATAAACNACATTATATATCATATGCCTATCTTTTTTCTTCCATAATCCTGCATAAACAATATCTTTACCAACAAATTTTTTATCATCTACCTTTGTTACTAAATATGTGCCATCAGCTCTAAAAACTATTATATCGTCAAACTCTGAACATTCACATAATAACTGACTTCCTTTTATTGAAAAACCACAAAAACCTTGCTCATAATCAATATACAATTTTTTATTTGTTAATGCAGCCTGCTTAACTTTAATGGTATCAAACTTTTCAATCTTGGTTTTTCTATGTTTTTCCTTACCATATTTGTCTAGTATTTTTTCAAAAAATCTTATTGTGTATTGCTTTATATGAACAATATCGTTTACTACTTCATCCAAATCATTTTCAAGTGATAATAATTTATCTTTTGTTTTTTCTACATCATATTTTGAAATTTTCTTAATTTTCAAGTCTGTTAAATAAATTACATCATCTTCAATAATGGGTCTTTTTAAATTATTAGTAAATGGCTCTAGAGCATTTGTTATAATATTGATAACTTCGCTCCATTCATTGGCATTTTCTATTAACCTATATATCTTATTTTCAATAAATATCTTCTCTAATGACAATAAATGCCATTTTTGCTCTAAATCTGATTTTTCTAGCTCAAGCTCAGCTTTTAATAAATCTCTAGTTTCATAAACGGAATCTGTCAATACTTCATTTACATTTGTAAAAACTGGCTTATTCTCTTTTATAACACAACAATTGGGAGATATTGAAATTTCACATTGTGTAAACAAATATAATCCATCTATGGTTTTATTTGGCGAAATACCTTTAGGTAAATTAATTACAATATCAACCTCTTCAGCTGTATTATCTTCAATATTTTTTATTTTAATCTTACCATTATCATTGGCTTTCAATATGGAATCAATTAATGATCCTGTTGTAACTGTGTATGGGACGCTTTTTATAACAATTTGATCTTTGGATAAAATTTCGATTTCACTTCTTAATCTAATTTTACCTCCTTTTTTTCCTAACTTGTAATCATCAATATCAATAAAACCACCATTATCAAAATCTGGTAAAATTCGATAACTCTTTTCATTTAATATTGATATTGAAGCTTTTATAAGTTCCTGAAAATTATGCGGTAAAATTTTTGTAGATAAGCCCACTGCAATACCATCAACACCATTTAAAAGTAGAATTGGGAATTTCATTGGTAATGTGATTGGTTCTTTATTTCTTCCATCATAAGAATCTTGAAATTTTGTTAACCTTTTATTAAATGATATATCATTAGCAAAATTTGATAATTTTGCCTCAATATATCTTGGGGCAGCAGCCTTATCTCCAGTTCTTACATCACCAAAATTTCCTTGGGTTTCAATCAACATACTTCTGTGAGTTAAATTCACCAAAGCATCTCCTATAGATGCATCACCATGTGGATGATATTTCATGGTATGACCAATAATATTTGCAACTTTATGGAATCTATTATCATGCATTTCAAACATGGAGTGTAATATTCTACGCTGAACAGGTTTTAATCCATCTTCTATTTTAGGTACAGCTCTTTCTAGAATCACATAAGAAGCATAATCAAGGTACCATTCTTGATAAAATTTATCTAAATATTTCATCTAAATATCTGTTCCCATTATAGATTCTTCATGCTTTAAATTATTGATGATAAATTCTTGTCGATCTTGTGTGTTTTTACCCATATAATAGCTGACAACATCTGAAATATCTGATTCATGATTAATAACGATTGGTTCTAACTTTATATTTTCACCTATAAACTCCTTAAACTCAATAGGGGAAATTTCACCTAAACCTTTAAATCTTGTAATCTCTGCTGATTTACCCAAATTATCTTTTGCTGCTAACATTTCCTCATTTGAATAACAATAAATTGTTTCTTTTTTGTTACGAACTCTAAATAAAGGTGTTTCTAAAATATATAAATGACCTTTTTTAATAAGTTCTGGAAAGAATTGTATAAAAAATGTAATTAATAATAATCTTATGTGCATTCCATCAACATCTGCATCAGTTGCTATAACAACCTTATTGTACCTTAAACCTTCAATCCCATTTTCAATATTTAAGGCATGCTGTAAAAGGTTAAACTCCTCATTTTCGTATACAATTTTTTTCTTCATACCTAAAGTGTTTAATGGTTTACCACGCAAACTAAAAACTGCCTGTGTTTTAACATTTCTAACTTTTGTAATAGAGCCACTAGCCGAATCACCTTCTGTTATAAATATGGTTGAAATATTTGATTCTAAAGTATCTTTCTTATCATTAAAGTGATATTTACAATCTCTTAATTTTTTATTGTGTAAATTTGCTTTTTTACTTCTTTTGGCAGCTATTTTTCTAATACCAGCCAGCTCTTTTCTTTCTTTTTCTGATTGTAAAATTCTTTGAAGTAAGGCTTCAGCTGTATCTGGATTTTTATGCAAAAAATTATCTAGCTCATTTTTTAAAAAATCATTAAATGCTACTCTAATAGTTGGACCTTCAGGNCCCATATCTAATGATCCTAATTTAGTTTTGGTTTGAGATTCAAATATTGGATTTTGTACTTTTANGCTTATAGCTGCTACAATAGAAGATCTTATATCTACAGCATCTAAATCTTTCTTAAAAAAATCTCTAATAGTTTTAGTTAATGTTTCTTTGAATGCAGATAAATGAGTACCTCCCTGAACTGTGTTCTGACCATTAACAAATGTATAATATTCTTCTCCGTATTGATTACTATGAGTTAAAGAGATTTCAATGTCATCATTTTTCAAATGTATTATAGGGTATTTAATTTTTTCACTATTAACTTTAGATGACAATAAATCCTTAAGACCGTTTTCAGAATAAAACTTTTTATTATTAAAGATTATAGATAAACCAGAATTTAAATAAACGTAATCTAAAATTCTTTCTTCTACATAATTATTCTGAAATTCAAAATCTCCAAAAATTTGCGAATCTGGTCTAAATTCTATTTCTGTTCCATTTACTGATGAATCTTGAATTATACTAAAATCTTCAATCACTTCGCCTCTAGAAAAGTCAATTTCTTTTTTCTGACCATCCCTTATTGAAAATACTTTAAAAGATTCAGATAGTGCGTTGACGGCTTTAGTACCTACACCATTCAAACCAATAGATTTTTTAAACGCTTCTGAATCATATTTTCCTCCAGTGTTAATTTGAGAAACACATTCTAAAACTTTTCCAAGTGGAATACCTCTACCAAAATCTCTTATTGTAACGCATTTATTTTTAATCTTAATATCAATTTTCTTGCCATAACCCATGACGTACTCATCAATACTATTATCAATAATTTCTTTTAACAATACATAGATACCATCATCTGAAGATTTGCCGGAACCTAACTTACCAATGTACATACCAGGACGTTGTCGAATGTGCTCTTTCCAATCTAAAGATTGAATAGAACTCTCATCATAAATAGGTTTTTTACTCATTATAATTTAGCGGTTTAGGAATACAGTAAAGTGAATATTACTTAAAAACATGCTTCTAATATAAGAAATATTTAAGTTAATTCACGAACAGATTTTTTAGTTTTTTACCTAGAATTTCCAGACCAATGAAGTTTTTCTTTTAAGGTTTGTATATAACTATAATATGGCATGAAAATAATTTTAGCATAAAAATTTGATTTGGATACAACAATTTTATCATTCTTATCTAAATCAAACCTAATTTGCCCATCAATAGTTAATGAAGCTCCAACAAATGAATTTGAAAAACTTATTTTGATATTTGAATCTGAAGGTAATACTATTGGTCTTGCTGATAAACTGTGAGATGAAATTGGGGTGATAGTTAAAACATCTAAATCTGCGTGAACTATTGGACCACCTGAAGATAATGAATATGCAGTTGAACCTGTTGGTGTACATATAATAATACCATCTCCCTCGTAGTCATTTATGTGTTCTTCATTATTTTGAACAATAGTTTTAAGCACTCTACCAGAATTACCATGATCAATTACTATATCATTAAAAGAATAAAACACATCTTTGGGGTTGGATTGTCTATAAGTCTTTAATAAAATTTTTTCTTTGATATTATAGTTACCGCTAACAATATGGTCGAGGGCCATATTTAATGTTTCTTCTGTTGACATTGCCAAAAAACCAAGGTTCCCAATATGAATCCCTAGAACTGGGATAGTTCTACATGATAATTTTCTTATTGTCGATAAAATAGTTCCATCACCACCTATGCTAAAGATGTAATTTGATTTATTCACACAATTATCAAAAGAATCAACAGTAATATTATCAAAAATCATTTTTTCTGAATGGTTTTTCATACATTCATCTGATATTAATAGCTCATAACCTTTAACGTTAGAAAAATATTTAGATATTTGTGATACAATATCAAAAAATCTATCTTTTCTATAGTTACCTGTTAAAGTTATGACTTTACTTTTCATAATCTACTTCTTGAAGATCACCATTATCATTTTTGATTAACTTAGTCATCCTTTGATTAGCTTGATCTAATCTAGATTTGCAAATTTCGGTTATTTTATTAGCTTTTTCATATAAATCAACCATTTCTTCAAGAGGCGTTTGATCACTTTCTAATTTTGATAAGATCTTCTCAAGTTCTTTCATGCCTTCTTCAAAAGTTAATTTATTATTTTGATCAGTCATTTTTATCCTCTTTCTTTCTAAAAACNTTTGTCTCAATTATACCATCTTTTAATTTTACATCTAAATTGTCATTAGTATCAACTTGTTTAATGGACTTAACAAGTTTTCCATTTTTATAAATGATAGAATATCCTCTTTTGACAACATTTTCTGGGTTAAGATTTGTAGATAAGTTCTTATAGTATGAAAGTTTATCATAATTGATATTCATTTGAGAGTTAGCCTTTTGCAAAATAGTTTTATATTTTGAATCTAACAACTCTAGTGATTGATTTATTTTATTTTTAAACTTATCAAGTGAAATTTGATTTTTAATTCTAAACAATTTGTCACTATGATTTGATAAAATATATTTTATTTTATGCAATCCATGTCTCTTTTTAATATTATTCATATAATTCATGTTAGATTCAATTTTATTAGATACTAAACGAAAAATTTTATCTGAACAAAAATCAATATTTTGTAAACATTGATCTACAGATGGGGCAATTATTTCTGCTGCAATTGATGGTGTTCCAGCTCTTTTGTCAGCAACTAAATCAGAAATAGTTGTATCAGTTTCATGACCTATTGCTGATACTATTGGTATATTTGATTTAAATATTTCATAAGCAAGTTTTTCACTATTAAAACACCATAAATCTTCTAAAGACCCCCCACCTCTAGCTATAATGAGTGCATCAATATTTGTATTGCTTATATTAAAATCCTTAATAGCTGAAATTAAATCCTGAACTGCTTCTTCCCCTTGCATTCTACAATCTCTAACAACTATATCAAGATAAGGTGAGTTTCTACTTATAACATTTATAATATCTTTTATTACTGACCCTGTTATTGAAGTAATAATTCCAATTTTTTTTGGGTATAAGGGTAGAGGTTGCTTTTTTTGAGGATCAAATAAACCTTTGCTATAAAGTTCTTTTTTTAAAATTTCAAATTTTGCCCATAAATCACCTTGACCAGATAATGAAATATTATTAGCAATTAGCTTTAAAGAACCACCTTTTACCCAAAATGATGCTTTCCCTTCAACTAAAATTTCTTCACCAACTTTAGGGCTATAGTTAGGAATTTTTGATTCGTAGTAGAACATGGCACAAGGAAGAGTAGCATTTTCATCCTTAATATTAAAGTACATGTGTCCATTGGGATGAACCGTTAATTGTGAAATTTCACCCTTAACGGTTATGTTAGAAAAATTAGATTCAACTAATTTGTTTATATGTGTATTTACCTCTGATACGGTAAAAATAAATTGTTTTGTCATAATATATAGTTTAAAACAAAACTTAAAAGCTACAGATTATTTTTTCTTATGTCTGTTAGCTCTTAACCTTTTTTTTCTTTTGTGGGTATTCATTTTTTGTTTTTTTCTCTTCTTACCACAAGGCATTAGCGATTCTCCTTAAAATCCTCTTAATAATGATTGGTTTACTTCTTTTTTTAATAATTTTGAAACTTTGAAAGATGGTACAAATCTTTCTTTTAGTACCACTTTTTCATTAGTTGCTGGGTTTCTAGCTTCTCTTGCTTTTCTTTTTTTAACTATAAAGCTTCCAAAACCTCTAATATCAACTCTTTTATTTTTCTTTAATGAAGTAGCTATAGAATTGATAATACCTTCTAAAACTGCTTCTGTTTCAACTTTTGTCAACCCAGTAGCGCTAGATACCTCATTAACTATATCAGCTTTTGTCATATAAAACCCTTTAATTTATTTTAATAAAAGATAGCAAATATCTATACAATCTAGCCAAAAATACAATAAATTTTAATTTTTAGTTTTAATAATTAAATTTTGACCTACTTTAATTAAATCACTTTTTAAACTATTCCATTTACGAATATCACTTACTCTTACACCAAATTTGTAAGAAATTTTACTTAGTGAGTCACCGTANNTTACTTTATAATTTACTGTTTTNGNAGTATTNGTNTTAATCNTNTGATAATCATTAGCAGAAATAAAAATAATTAATTTTTTTCCNACATATATGACATTNTCATTTTCACGTATACCATTCCATTTTTTAATCTTCTTTATAGAAGTTCTATACTTAGAGGCAATTTCACTTAAAGTGTCTCCTGATCTAACAGTATGATAAATTTTAGTCGTATTATTTGTATTTATTAAAGATTTAACATATTCGTCGTATCCTTGTGTAGGAATTTGCAGAACTTGACCAGGCTGTAGATATTTTTTAGCGCTAATTTTGTTCATTGAGGTTATATCTTGAATTTTAACGTTATA
>NZRW01000021.1 GCA_002701185.1 Fidelibacterota bacterium | reverse complement strand
AAAATATAAAGCTAACATTCCTAATAACATAAATACTGAACCAAACAATGTATATAAGAAAAATTTAATAGCTGCGTAATGCCTTTGAGGTCCGCCCCACATACCTATTAGGAAATACATAGGTAAGAGCATAACTTCCCAGAAAATATAAAATAAGAAAAAGTCCAATGATAAGAAGACACCCATCATTCCTGCATCTAATAATAAGAATAATGAAAAATATCCAAGCACATGCTTTTCAACATTCCAGCTTATCAAAATACATAAAAATGATAGTAAAGCAGCAAGTATTACCATAGGCATACTCAACCCATCAACCCCTATATAATACTCAATATTAAAACTTGGAATCCAATCAAATTGAACAGTAAATGGTGACTGTGTGACAGGTAGTGTTGGATCAAAATTAGCATATAAGAAAAATGCTAACAACATTTGTACACCTGTAACAACCAATGCTACATATTTATAAATATCTTTATTTTCAGTTTTCATTAATCCTTGCTTACCAAGAAAAGCAATAATTAACATACCTATTGCTCCCATAACTGGAAGAAAAATTAATAATGATAAGATAGATGAATTCATATTAGAGTACCCTATATTTGTTGTACAATTAAAGTTATCAAAATAATAGCTACCAAACCACCAAGTATATATGCCTGAACAACCCCACCTTGAAGTTTTTTCATTTTTAAACTTGAATAATTAGCTAGTTTTCCAAATCCGTCAACTACTTTTTGGTCTAACCAGTTGTAATCGACTTTGACAGACTTTTCTGATGAGAAAAGCGTAATTTTACCAATTGAATCAATAAAAGTTTGATCATAGTAATCCCAATCAATTTTAGAACACAAATAAGACCAAAACATAAATGGTTTATATAAAATATTTGAATATATTTCATCAACATAAAACTTATTTTTAGATAAATCGTAAAGTTTGAAAATGTTAAATATTTTTCTAAATGTTTCAGGATTCAATTTTTTGAATAAATAAAACAATGCTGATAAAGCAATACCAAAAAATGCAACAGCAAGCGATAAATACATAGCTGTGTAGTGAGCGTCATGCGCAGCATGGTAAGCATGCTCTGTAAAAGTAATATCTTTTTTATCGTGACCATAATGATTATCTGTATGTTGGCTATGATTATCGTCATGCGATTCTACTTCAATCACATAGTTATTACCTTTTCCAACAGCCTTTTTAAACCATCCTTTTGATCCATCAGATAACGGATTAATAGTTCCAGTATAAAAAATTGCTAATGATAAAACAGAAAGTACAATTAATGGAATTGTCATTACTTTTGGTGATTCATGTAAATGTTTGTACACTTCTTCATTTTTAGGTTTTCCATGAAATGTCATAAATATTAACCTAAACATATAAAATGCCGTAATAGCAGCTGCCCCAAAACCAGCAATAGGTAATAATACAGTCATACCACCATATTCAAAATAATGACCTAAAACACCAGCTAAAATTGCATCTTTAGATACAAAACCAGAAAAGAATGGTACTCCTGCAATAGCTAAAGTCGTAATCAACATACCATAATAAGTCAGTGGCATTTTATTTTTTATTCCACCCATATTTCTCATATCTTGAGGGTCTGTATCATGATCGTGTAATTCATGTAAGCTATGATGCATAGAATGAATTACTGAACCACTTGCTAAGAATAAACACGCTTTAAACATTGCATGTGTTACAAGATGAAAAAATGCAGCCATATAAGCACCTACGCCAAGTGCCATGACCATATATCCAAGCTGACTAACTGTAGAATAAGCTAAAACCTTTTTAATATCATTCTGAGTTATTGCAATGATTGCTGCAAATAATGCAGTGAAAGCACCAGTAAATGCAATATATGTTAAAGCATCAAAAGTTAAAATTGGAAATATTCTTATTGTTAGATATACACCAGCTGCAACCATTGTCGCAGCATGTATCATTGCACTAGCAGGTGTAGGTCCAGCCATAGCATCTGGTAGCCAAATATGAAGAGGTAACTGAGCTGATTTACCAATAGCACCCATAAACAATAAAATCCCTGCAATCGTAAGGTATGTAGGGTCAATTTCAGTAGTTTTAACTTTTTCAATAATATCAGTCAAATTAAATGAATGAGTCTCTCCAACAAAATAAATCATCATGATACCAATAAACATTCCAATATCACCTACTCTGTTTGTAAGAAAAGCCTTTTTACTAGCAGATGCTGCGGAATTTTTTTCAAACCAAAACCCAATAATTAAATAAGAGCTTAACCCAACCAACTCCCAAAATATATAAATCATAGTAATACTATCAGCTAGAACAATACCATTCATTGAAAAAGTAAACAAACCAAGATAAGCATAATATCTTGAAAATCTAGTATCACCTCTCATATACTCGCTAGAATATAAATGAACTAAAAATGACACAAGTGAAACTACTAAAAGCATTATAGCTGCAATATTATCAATTGATACACCTAAGTCTAAATTGAAACTTCCTGTTGAAAGCCAATTAACACTTTTATGAATAATTGCCGTTTCTGGTTTATTAAAAAAGACTCTATAAAAAAAGTTTAATGCAACTGCAAGATTTAACCCTATACCAAAAATAGAGACATACCATGTATCATGCTTTAAGATGTGACCAAAAAATAGCTGATAAACAAATAAGATCACCGGAATGAACAAAAATGATAAAGCTAATATTAAATTTATATCCATTATCCTTTTAACTCCTTAGCGTCATCAACATTAACAGTACCTATATTTTTAAACAAATTAATGATTATTGCTAATGCTACCGCTGCCTCAGCTGCCGCGAGAACTATTATAAACATTGTAAAAATATGTCCATCAAGATGAGAAAGAGATGATGTAAACCTATTAAATGCAATGAAATTTATATTAGCTGAATTGAGTATCAATTCAATACCCATCAAAATAGCTACAGCATTTTGTCTAGAAATAACTGCATAAATACCTAATGAGAATAATAAGCTTGATAAAAGTAAATATATTTGAAGATTATCCATCTATTTTTTCCTCATCTTCTATTTTATTTTCATCAGTATTATCAACTTTTTCTAAATCATTATCATTATTTTCACTTTCATCAACTTTATCAATAGCTACACTATCTTCAATAATTGATTTTTTTCTAGCCAGCAATGCTGCGCCAACTAAAGCTGCTAATAATAAAATCGAAACTAATTCAAATGGTAATAAATATTTTCCAAGAATCAGCTTTCCAATCAATTCAACAGTTGATGGGCCTGGCGAAGAATTTTCAATAACTGGCCACTTTGTTTGAATGACAATTATAGATAAAATTGTAAAAATAAAACTTGATATTAATACGCCTATAATTTTATTTGAACTAACNGATTCAATTACAGGTTTATCAATTTTGTTAGTTAACATAACACCAAAAATTATTAAAACTAAAATACCACCNACATANATAACCACTTGAGTTGCTGCTAAAAAGTCAGCAAATAAAAAAACGTATAGNCCTGCAATACCAAATAATGTAAACAACAAAGATACCGCTGAATGCACTAAATTAGGAGAAACAACAACCCATATTGCTGAAGTAGCTATAATCGTAATTAATCCTAAAAAAATTAGCTCACCCATTACTTAAGTGTACCCTCTAATAAATTTTTAACATCATCAGTTAATAAACCTTGAGATTCTAATTCGCTAATCATTTCAGGAACTACATCCGNAGTATTTTTAGAAGCTTTTTTTGCACCCATATAAATCTTCTTCAAACTAGCACGTGTTTTGATATCTTCAATATCATTTAGTATTTTGATATCAAATAAACCAACCTGTATAGGTNTTTCAGCAGTTTCTGCAGGCTGTGGAGCTGCTGCAACNGGCTCAGGTTTTAATGCAGTTAATTTCTGTTCTAAATCAGCTGTAAAACCATCCATACCTTTAATTTCAGCAAGCATCTTATCTACTTTAGTTATATCATCTTCACCAGCTTTTTTAGATTTAAAGAATACCTTTTTAGCTGCCGCTCTTAACTTAATGTCATCAATAATATCAACACATTTAATTGTTAAGTTGTCAGTACCAGCAACAGGCGCTGCTGCAACAGGTGCACTAATAACAGGAGCTTGAACTTCTGAAGCAGGAGGAGATTCTACAACCTCGCTTTCTAAACCAAGTAACCTTTCACCCTTAAGTAAATTTTCTTGCTTTTCTTTAACTTTTTTAAGATAGTCATCAGCACCCATCTTAACTAGATCTTCTGTTTCAGCTTTTGCAAAATCAAAAATCAAACCATCTCTTTTATATTGGCTAAACTCATAGTCAATTTCATGCTTTTCTTCATTTGGACCACCAACCATGTATATACATTCCTCTGGGCATGGATATACACATAAATTGCAATACATACACTCTGTCATGTCTATAGTGAATCTTGTAACAAGTAATTTTTTTTGTGTATCATTACTTGTCTGACCATAATCAAACTCAACACCCTTTTTAGCTTTAACATCTTCTATTTTGATACAATCAACTGGACATGCTCGTTCGCACATTCTACAAGAAATACAATCATCAATATCTACATGTAATCTTGAACGTATTACATTGTATTCTGATTGGTCAAAACCTATTTTTTTCTCTGGTATTGGAAATTTTTCATGTGGATATTGTAAAGTAGCAACATTTTCTTTTTTATTTTTAAAATGTTCAAATGTTAAAGATAAACCAGTAATAAGTGACTTAACTCCAGTTGCTATATTATTAAAATATGCTGTTATTTGTTCGCTCATAGAAAAATCAACTCCAAAATTGCTACAAAAAATAAATTAGCTAATGCAAATGGTATAAATACTTTCCAACATAAATGCATTAATTGATCAACTCTTAATCTAGGAAACGTCCATCTAAACCACATCATTACAAAGATTAAAAATAATGCTTTTGAAAATAACCAAAAGATTCCCCATATAGGGCCATCAAAAAATAACCAACTATCAGGGAATATGTTAAATATTGTCATTGGTGATAACCATCCACCCAAAAATAATACTGAAGAGAGTATACAGATAATTAACATACTTGCATATTCACTTAAAAAGAAAATTGCCCATCTAAAACCAGAATATTCAGTCATCCAACCAGCCACAAGCTCAGATTCTGCCTCAGGAATATCAAAAGGTGTTCTGTTAGTTTCAGCTAGACCTGATATAAAAAATATAAAAAATGCTATAAATGTAAATGGGCTGTGCAGAATAAACCATCTATGCTCTGATTGCCATGCAACAATTTCAGACATTTCGAGGCTTCCAACAACCAAAACCGGTAAAAGTATTGATAAACCTAACGGAATTTCATAGCTAATTATCTGAGCAGCAGATCTCATAGCGCCATACAAACTCCATTTATTGTTCGATGACCAACCTGCTAAAATAATTCCTATAACTCCTATTGAGCTAGTAGCGACTACATAAAAAATACCAATATTAAAATCAGAAATAATGATACCATCAGAAAATGGTATACCAATAAAGGTTAATAAAGCACCCATAAATATGATAAACGGGGCTAATATCATTAATTTTTTATCAGCATCGTTCGGCAGAATATCTTCTTTAGTCAAAAGTTTTAGAGCATCTGCTATTGTTTGACCAATACCTCCCCAAAATTTTCTTCCACCCTTAAAACCTACAAGCCCAACTTCCATAGGACCTAATCTGTCTTGCATAAAAGCCGAAACTTTTCTCTCAAAATAAACAGCAAGTGTTGCAAAAATTGCCATCAAAAGAAAGATGTGAATCCCAGTAATAAGAATAGCCACAACAACAAGTACAGAATAAGGTAATTCTGTAAATGATAATAATGATAATAAGCTATCAACCAAAGAATTCATTTTAAAATTTAACTTTCATTATCTATCAATCTCTCCTAATACTATATCTAAACTTCCTAAAATTGTTATAACATCTGACATCATCCAACCTTCAGAAATTTCACTAAATACTGAAAGGTTACAGAAAGCTGGTGATCTCATTTTTAATCTGTATGGGATATTTTTTCCATCACTCATAATATAAAAACCAACATCACCTCTCGCAGATTCATACCTTGAATAAACCTCACCCTTAGGAGGTCTTACTTTTTTAGGTCTAGCNGAATGGACATCACCTTCTGGCAATTGAGCAATAGCTTGTCTTAAAATTTTAACGCTTTGTTCTATTTCACGCATTCTTACCCAATACCTATCCCAACAATCACCAACAGAACCCATTATACCTTTCCCAATAGGAACATCAAAATCAAATTTATCATAAACTGAATAAGGTTCATCTTTNCTAAGATCATGAGATATTCCACTAGCACGAAGAGTTGGGCCTGAAACACCAAAATTAACACCAACTTCAGGTGTTATGATCCCAACATCAGCAGTTCTTTCAACAAAAATCATATTTCCTGTTAAAACATTATCAAACTCTTTAAGCATTGGCTCAAAATAATCCAAAAATTCTGTTGTGTATTGAATGAAGTTTGGAGGTAAATCATGCGATACGCCACCAGGCCATATATAATTGTAAAGCAACCTAGCTCCACAAAGCATTTCAAATAAGTCTAAAATTCTTTCTCTATCTCTGAGTGCCCATGTAAAAGGTGTAATTGCACCCACATCTAAACCAAACACCCCGCAAGCAACTAAATGACTAGCTATTCTTTGAAGTTCTGCAACAATCACTCTGATATACTCAACTCTTTCAGGTAATTCAATATCTAACATTTTTTCAACTGACATTGAATATGCATGATTCATATGCATTGAAGCTAAATAATCACATCTATCTGTAAAGGGCACAACCTGTTCATAAGATAGGTTTTCACAATGTTTTTCAAAACATCTATGAAGGTANCCCATGATTGGCTCTATTTTACTTACAATTTCACCATCAGTATGAATTTTTAATCTAAGCACNCCGTGTGTACTTGGATGCTGNGGTCCCATATTTAGAACCATCTCTTCAGCTTTTATTATACTTTTATCTTGCTTAGCCATTATTCCCAATAAGTTTTATCTTTAGGTACAGGCATACCTCTATAATATTCTGGTGTATCATAATCTTTTCTGAGAGGGTGCCCNTCCCAATCATCTGCTAANAAAATTCTCTTCATATTTGGATGATTATCAAATTTTAAACCCATCATATCATAAGCTTCTCTTTCGTGCCAATCAGCTGAACCCCATAAACTTGTAACACTTGGAATNCTTTCATTGTCAGAAACCTCAATTCTGATTTCTAAATAATGACCAATAGAAGTTGATTTAAAATTATAAGCCACACCATATTTTTCTTTATNGCCGCAATCATATGATGAAATACACATTAAATAATCAAACATAAAATCTTTATCATTTTTTAAGTACTCAGATATTTCAAGCCATTTGGTAGCTTCAACTTTTATGTAAGATGAATCTTCTGAAAATTCAATCGAATCAGAAAATTTATTTTTTAAATTATTTGCTATATCTAATATTTCCAAACTAAGCCTCTTTACCTAAAGTAGTTTGTGTCTTAATTTTCTTTTGTAACTCAAGAATACCTTGAATTAAAGCTTCTGGTCTAGGTGGGCATCCTGGAACATAAACGTCCACAGGAACCACTAAATCAACGCCCTTTAAAACATGGTAACCATGTTGCCAATAAGGTCCACCACTATTTGAACAACTACCCATTGAAATAACGTATTTTGGGTCTGACATTTGTTCATACAACCTTTTTACTCTTTCAGCCATTTTTAAAGTAACCGTACCTGCAACAATCATAACATCTGATTGTCTGGGCGAAGCTCTTGGGATATTACCGAATCGATCTAAATCATGTCTTGGTCCTGCAGCTGCCATCATTTCAATGGCACAACACGCTAAACCAAATTGGAAATACCACTGAGAGTTAGCTCTAGACCAATTTATTAATGTATCTAGCTTTTCAACGATCACATTATCTTTGTTAAACTTATTAATAACCGATAAATCAGAAACTTTCATCTATTTTCCCTCTTCTGTTCCTAGATCTGCATATCTACCTGCTGCATACTTCAATTTCATTTTAACCCAATCTAAATCACCTTTACTCCAAACATATGCAAAACCAACAACTAAAATTCCTAAGAATATCATTACTTCAATAAATGCTATCAAACCTAAATCTTTAAACACTACAGCCCATGGAAATAAAAACACTACTTCCACATCAAAAATAATAAAAATCAATGCAATGATATAAAATCTAATATTAAATTGAACCCATGCGCTACCTTCTGGTAATTCGCCACACTCATATATCTCTAGCTTATCACCTTTTTTATTAAATCTTGGTGATACTATATACTGAATTATAAGGGGAGCAACTAACAGAACTACAGCTAGTCCGATGAATATTGCGACTGGTAAGAAATCTTGATACATTTATTTTGTAATTTTATTAAACATAACAGCCCATAAATTTACTAGACTTTTGTTTTTAATCACAATAATTATTAATCAATAAATTATATTTTTTTAGTTTAATTTAACTTTTTCTGTGTAATTTTAAATTACATATGAGCTTGTTAAATAATATTATAATCAAAACAATTCCTTTATTACCAAAATTAATGGTAAAAATCATTGCTGACAAATATGTTGCAGGCAACAAAATCAAAGACGCAATCAATAAAACAAAGCTATTAAATAATCAGGATTTACATGTAACAATTGATTTACTAGGCGAACATGTTAAAGATCTAAATGAAGTTGAATCAGTAACTAAAACATACTTAAAATTATTAGAAGAGATTAATTTATCATCATTAAAATCCAACATTTCAGTTAAACCAACCCATATAGGTTTGGATATTAATCTTGATACTTTTTACAAAAATGCTTTAAAACTTGTTGAGAGTGCTAGAGATAAAAATAATTTTATAAGATTTGACATGGAAAACTCTTCAACTACTGATTCAACAATAGATGTTTTTAAAAAAATTCATAAGGATTACAAAAATGTAGGTACAGTTTTTCAAGCATATCTTAAAAGAACTTATAGCGATATTGAAAAACTAAGTGAAAATCAGATTAACTTTAGATTATGCAAAGGTATTTACAATGAAGATGCAGGCATTGCTTATAAATCATATGATGAAATCAATTCAAACTATCTTAAAATTGCTGANATGGCATTTAAAAATGGTTGTTATNTTGGNTTAGCTACCCATGATCTTCATTTGACACAAAATTTATATGATTTGATAGAAAAGCATAACNTACCTAAAGAAAATTTTGAATTTCAAATTTTATATGGCGTTCCTATGAAAGGTTGGATTCAAAGACATTTAAAAAATAAATTTAAGGTTAGAGTATACCTCCCATATGGTCCGCAATGGTATGAATATTCTATACGTAGATTAAGAGAAAATCCTAATATTGCTAGATATGTTGCAAAAAGTATTTTTTCAAAAACTGGATATTAATAATTATTAATCTAAAGTTTTGATTTTAGTATAAGGTGTTAGTGAAAATATTTTCCATTCATTATTAATTAATCTCATATGATATTGTGCNGAACCGGAATCATAAATAGTATCATCATCCTTATACCTTGAAAAATTAGCATTAACAATCGCAATANTATCATCAATCAATTNAATATCTATTTTATCCCATTTACTGTAAGAGTAATANTCTGGTAANNCACCTCTAATTTTTTTATAAATTANTTTTAATTTAAACTTATTNGATGATCTAATTGTTTTATCTTGAAGATTAAAAGATGCTGGGAAATTAAAATAATTGACAATATCTGAATAATTNGCTTCACCAAAAGCCTTATTATAACCTTCTAACACATCAACAATATCTTGTNTTTGAGTAGCTATGGTTAATGAAAAAAATATAAATATGTATAGAATCATTTTAAACATCATTATCTCCTAAAATTATCTAAAACTTTTTCTGATACCTATTGATAAAAATAAGGTTGATAATATCCAAGAAATAGCAATCAGCTTTTGAGAAACAACATGAATTGTAATAATATATTCAGATCCAAATGGGCTAGGNCTAAAAACTAATAATAAAATATAACAAAANATNAAAAATGAAAAAATATAGTATCCTANACCATAAATTTTATTTATTTCATCNGATTGATANATTATATAACTATAAATAATTGCTGATGGGAATGCAAAATAAAAGATNTTATTTGCAAAGAAAGCATGAATTTCAAGCATACTTAGTATAGTAACATCATTGTTTTGATCTATTAGATGAATAGTTAAATCACCTGGTGTAATCCCAGTTAAAACAAAACAAATTGATGCTATGATAGCAAAAAAAGANCCTACATAACTTAAAATGCTTTTATTAAAAATTGATGGAAGACATAGATAGTAAACAAAAAAAATAATACCAGTTAAAGACATGCCTGAACTCCAAACCACAAAAGAGAAGCTATTACTAATCTGATTACCTCCAGAGTCAGTTATATATGCATTAACTCTTCCTAATTGACTTAAAAAGTTTCTGGTAAAATCATACCCTACTTTATCTCTGTCAAAAATTGATCCTCCTGGATAGTATAACATAGCAATCACATTAAATGTTACAAAAACAAATAAACCAATAAAAGGAAGATTGTTCAGAAAATACTTTTTCATGATAAATTAATTTCTAAGAGGTTTACCTTTTTTAAGGAAATATTGAATTCTTTCAATTGTTTTTTGCTCACCACAAAGACTAATAAATGCTTCTCTTTCAATATCAAGCAAGTATTGCTCATCAACAGGAGAGAAAGGTCCCCCTTTGTCACCACCTGTAAGTACATAAGCAAGTTTTTTACCAACTACGGCATCATGTTCAGAAATCTTCTTTGATTTAACAAAACCTTTAATTGTTGAATCAACAACTAATCTTCCGCTAGCACCTGGAAGTTTGAACTCTCTCATTTCTGGAGCTTTGTATCCTTCAGCCATATCAAGAACTTCTTTTTTGGCTTCATGNAATAAATCTAATCTATTCATTATAAACTTATCATCTTTTCTTAAATATGATANTTTTTTAGCTTCTTTAGCTGATGTAGCAACTCTACCAAAACCAACTGTTTCGAAAACTTTTTGAACTACAGGAAATGAGCCAGGCATCATTGTTTTAACGCTATCTGATACGTTATTTAACATTCTAAGATTACCCCCAGCACCAGGAATAATACCCATACCAACCTCNACAAGTCCAATGTAAGACTCAGATGCAGCTACAATCCTGTCACACGAACCACAGATTTCATAACCACCACCCAAAACAAAACCAAATGGAGCTGCAATAACAGGAAATGGCGCAAATCTTAATGATTGAAATGTATCCTGCATAGTTTTAGTCATTCTATCTATTAAATCCCACTCTTTTCTATCAGCTGCATTTAAAATAAGATTTAAATTTGCACCAGCTGAAAAGTTAACACCATCACCAGATATAACTAATCCTTTATAATTATTGTCTTTAACCCATTGAACAGCAGATTCTAATACACTTACCATTGAACCATCAAGAGGATTAAAGTCAGGCTTAAGTACTGAATGGAGCTCAACTCCTAAAACACCATCCCCAATATCAATCATTGATGCAGACCAGTCTTTTTTAATCACTTTATTACTTCTGCTAAATTGAGAGAATGTAATTCTATTTTCAGGTAAATCAATTTTAATATAATCGTGATTATTATTACAGTAATGTAATTGATTTTTGTTTTCAAACTTGTAAAAAGATTTATTTCCTTTTTCATGCATTTTTAGAACCCAGTCTGAAATTTTAAGGTTATCCTCTTTCATTTTGTTTATAACAGATTCAAACCCAAGCATATCCCACAATTCAAAAGGTCCTTTTTCCCAACCAAAACCCCATCTTAAAGCATTATCTATATTTACAATATCATCAGATACCTCNCCTACCAAATCAGAACAATAAAGTAATGATTTGGAAATTATTGACCATAAAAACTTACCAGCAACATCATCACAGAATACNGCTGATCTTAACTTACCCTCTAATGTATTTTGCTCTTTAGCTAAAGCAACAGCCTTAAATTTCTGTTTATTAATCGGCCTGTATTCTAAAGTCTCAAAATCAAGAACATGAATAACCCCTTTATCAATTTTTTTGTAGAAACCAGCACCACTTTTTTGACCAAGATTACCATCATTTATCAGTTTTTTAATTTGGTCAGGTATAATATATTGGTCTCTNTATGGATCATCTATACATTTATCATATGCAGTTTTTGCAACAAATTCCATAACATCGAGCCCAACAACATCTGCTGTTCTAAAAGTTGCACTTTTTGGTCTTCCAATTAATGTGCCTGTAAGACCATCTACATCTTCAATATTAATTTTATTTTTAATAGCTTCGTTAACTGTAACCATCATTCCAAACACGCCTATACGATTTGCAATAAAGTTTGGTGTATCCTTAGCATAAACAACACCCTTACCAAGTTTATTTTCCATAAAATCAGCCATCTCTTTGATCATATCAGAACTATTTAAGTCTGTATAAATAAATTCAACTAATTTCATATATCTAGGAGGATTAAAAAAGTGAGTGATAAAAAAGTTCTTTTTTACATTATCATCCATTTCAGATGATAATTCTTCTAAAGAAATTCCTGATGTATTAGATGTTAAAATTTGTTTATCNATGAAGGGAGATATTTTTTTATATAAATCCTTTTTCCAATCTAATCTTTCAGCAATAACCTCAATAACCCATTCACACTCTTTTAATTTTTCAAGATGATCATCATAATTACAAGCTTCAATTAAACTAACATCTTTTTTACTATAAAAAGCTTTAGGTTTAATTTTTGTAGCCTTTTCAATACCAGATTCAGAAATTTCTTGACTTATATCAAAAGCATACACTTTTAAACCTGCATTTGCACAATGAGCTGCAATTTGCGAACCCATAACACCNGTGCCTAAAACAGCAACATTCTTAATATCCAACATTTAAACTCCTAAAATTTTATTTATACTCTTTCAATAATTGTTGCAATTCCTTGTCCTGTACCTATACACATAGTAGCTAAACCATATCTTGCATCATTTTGTCTCATTACATTCATTAATGTTACCAGTATTCTAGAACCTGAACATCCTAGCGGATGACCAAGAGCAATAGCTCCACCATTAATATTAATTTTATTAATATCCCAACCACCTTTGCGAATTACATAAAGTGATTGTGCTGCAAAAGCCTCATTAAGCTCAATGACATCAATATCATCCATAGTCAAATTAGCCTTCTTTAAAGCTTTTTCAGTTGCCGGTAATGGNCCCATACCCATCTTAGTCCAATCAACACCTGCAACCGCTCTAGATACAACCTTAAATTCTGGCTTTATTCCANCTTCTTCAGCTAATTTATTGCTAGCAAGTAAAAGAGCTGAGGCACCAATTGAAATAGGACTAGATGTTGCAGCAGTAATAGAACCTTCAGAATCAAAAGCAGGATCAAGTGATTTAATTTTTTCTTCATTTGGCTCTCTTGGCCCTTCATCAACTTCAACTGTGTTACCATTAAATTCTACAGGTAAAATTTCATTATTAAATTTTCCATCTTTAATAGCCTTTAATGCTTTAGTGTGTGAATTAATAGCAAAGTCTTCCTGATCTTCTCTTGATATATCTAGTTCATTAGCCAGGTTCTCTGCTGTTTCTCCCATACCCATATAATAATCTTTTTCATACAAATCTGGATGAAAACTAGGACTAAAACCACCCATTGGTACACCAAACATATCCTCAACACCACAAGCAATTCCACATTCAGTATCACCTGCATCTATAGCTTGACTAACTTGATGAAGAGCATCCATTGAAGATCCACAAAATCTATTTACAACTTTACCAGAAGTAGTTTCTGGTAAGCCTGATAAAATAGCAACACCTTTTGCCATCAACATACCTTGAGGTCCCTCTGGAAAAGCACAACCCATAACTATATCTTCTATATTTTTATGTGATATAGAACCATTTCTTTCAAGTAATTGTTTAATTAAANTAGCAGACAAATCATCTGATCTCATACCAATTAACTTTCCATTTTTCATACCAATTGGAGTTCTTGCCCCATCAATTATAACAGTATATTTATCACTCATTTTTTAATCTCCCTTAATCAAGATAATATTTTTTATGATTATATAAATCATTTACAATATCTTGCTTATATTTAATTCTATTTGGCTTGTAATTTAACTTGCTCTTTTCANTAGATATTTTCTCAATCATATCATCATCGTTTATATATTCTAAAATAATCTGAGCTTTTTCTAATGAGTTGAAATAGTGATTTGCTAAAGTCAACNTAAATACTCTTTCAGTTTTTGATTTATGGTCACCTTCATTTAAACTATAAAACCTTTTAAAACATGTGTCAAGAATAGAAAATGAAATAAGCAAATCTGCAAATGGCTCTAACAACCATTGCTCATTCTTTAAATCTTGACCATATTTAAGNATTAACTTATTAGTTATATTTAGAGTAAGAGAACGNCAAAATTCTACTATATTAAAATATTCTTTATTTTCTAATTCAATATCTGATTCAGGTATCCAGTTATCGACTCTCTCTTGAATACATAATCTAATTGGTATCTCTTCAAGAATAGATTTTTTTAGAACATATCCACCAATAATCATTCTATTAATTTCATTAGTTCCTTCAAAAATTCTATTAATTCTTTCATCTCTGTATGCGCCAGCCATAGGGTAATCTTCAATAAATCCGGCACCACCCATTACTTGAACACCTTCATCAACTGTGTAAGCTAATGTTTCAGAACCTAAAACCTTAGCAATAGATGATTCAATTGAATGATCTTCAATAATTTTTTGAACACCAGCATAAAAATTATCATCATTTTTATCCAGTTTAGAAATTGCCTGATCTATTGCACCTGTAGTCATGTAATTAATACTATCAGATTCCCAAGATTTTGCAACCATATTTGCAAACTTATTTTTAACCATATCAAAATTAGAAATTGATCTTGAAAACTGCTCTCTTTCAAATGCAAAATCTAAAGCACCTTTAATAAGNTATTTTGCTCCAGCACAAGTGGTAACACCAAGTTTATATCTACCTGGATATAATACATTAAAAGCTATTGGTCCACCTTGACCTACTTCACCTAAAACATTTTCTACAGGAACCTTACAATTTTCAAAAAATAATGTTGCAGTAGATGAACCTTTGATGCCTAATTTTTTCTCTTCAGNTCCAATTACATAACCTTCAAAGTCTTTCTCTACTATAAATGCAGTATACTTATTTTCAACCATTGCAAACACAACAATAACATCAGCCCAAGAACCATTTGTTATATAAATTTTTTGACCATTTAAGATATAATGTGTTTTTTCTTCATTTAATTCCGCTTTAGTTGAAGCTGCGAGCACATCAGAACCTGCTCCAGGTTCAGTTAACGCAAAACATCCAATGTATTCCCCTGATGACATTTTAGGTAAATATTTTTCTTTTTGCTGATCATTACCATACCATATAATTGGAAGCATAGCTATACCAGTATGCGCTGAAATACTGACCATAATTGAAGCACTTTCACCTCCAGAAAGACANTCAACAACTATGGATGCTGTTGTTTTATCTAATTCTAAACCACCAAATTTTTCAGGAACATCCACACCTAAAAAACCAAGCTCACCAACTTCACGGAATATTTTTCTAGTTAATTCTTCATTCGGAACATTGTTTAACTGGTCACTAATTGGCTTTAATTGTTCTCGTGCAAAATCTTCAGCCGAAGAAGCAATCATTGTTTGTTCTTCAGAAAATTTTTCTCTACTAAAAATTTCACTCTCTAAAGCAGTTAAAACTAAAAATTTTCCACCTTTTCCAATTAAATCTGCTTCCGTATACATTTTTGAATTTATTTTTTCTTTCACTTCCATTTTATTTCCTCTATATTGAAATTGAACTAATGATAAGTTCAATTGAATCATTTATATACTCTTCAGGAGTTACATGTTTCTCATCAGCAACAACAAACCAGCTTATCCCTTGAAAAATTGCAAGGATTGACATCGCAGTTTTTCTTACATCTAAATTTTTAAATTCTTTTTCTTTAATACCCTTTGCAACAACCTTTTCAAATAAATCTAATAATTTATTATATAAAAGATTTGATCTTTCCCTTATTTCGCCATCCTGTATGGACATTGCTCTAAACTCAATCTCAGCAATATATGCATGTTTTTTATCAGTAACAGTCTTGATAACATTCTTTGCAAAAAATCTAAGTATATCACTCGCCTTCTTATCTTCNGATTTTTTATCATAAAAATCTTGGAAAGTATATGTTTCCCAATGATCAATTAAGCTAATAAAAAGGTCCTTTTTACTACCATAATAATGATATAAAGCACCCTTGCTTAACTTTGAAGCAACAACAATATCATCCATTGTGGTCTTTGAATAACCTTTTTTAACAAACACCTCAAAAGCTGCGCTTAAAATTTGATTTATTCTATTTTCTCTATCATTACCCATAACATTAAACCGACTGGTCGGTTTAATATAAGAAAGTGAAGAGAAAAATACAATTAGTATATTTTAATTTTATTTAGATTTGTGGGATACTGAACGAACTTGTGTAATTCGACCTCTATCCATCTTAATAAATACTGAAGTAGACATTTTAAAGGCTTCTGGTACATATGATGTTGCTATAATTGTAACACCATCATGACTGCTTTTTCTTTTTAAAACCCTATTTAGGATTATTCTTCTGTTTGAATCCAAATATTTTTCTAAGTAATCAATTATCAACACTTTAGTGTCAACTGCAATGGCTATTGATAATAAAACCCATCTGAATTCTCCATCAGATATTTTATTTATATCAGACTTTAATAGATAATCCGATATTTTCATTGAATTGCAGATTTTTTTAAATACTTTTGAATATTCATCAGATACTTTAGATTTAATCTGTTTTAGCATATATTTTTCAACAGAACCACCTAGCCATGGCCTCTTATTACTTCGATCTACAAAATAAGTATCTTTTCCATAATTTGAAGAACTAATGTTAGTTATATCTTGGTCTTCATAAAAAAGCAATCCTTTATCAACATTAATGTCTTTTGTTAAGACTTTCATTAACGATGATTTTCCTGAGCCAATAGAGCCTGAAAATAAATACATAGCTCCTCTGTGAAAATCGAATTTATTTATTGATAGAACTTTATGCTCACTTTTAACTAATGATAAATTTTTTAATGAATATATAGGTTTTTTCATACTACTCCCTTTTTACATATTTCTATATAGTTTGATACTACTTTATGAGATGTTTTTGATTCAATTACAGGATTTAGCTTAGAAATAACACCTTTCTGGTATCTGATATTTACATATTGCTCCATAATATCAAAAGTAAATTCAGGGTGAAACTGAACTCCGTAAATTCTATCATTTATTGAGAAGGATTGTAATCCCATATCATTACATGCAAGCTCAGTTGCACTAGAAGGTAATTTTGAAACTACATCTTCATGAGAAAAATAAAAAATATCATCAGGATCAACATCATTAAAGAGNCTAGATGATAAACCGTTATTATTTAGGGTTAATTTATAAGATCCTAATTCCCATCCTTTTGGGTTTTTTATGACATTTCCACCTAAAGCTGAACTGACGATTTGATGACCAAAGCATATTCCAAGTATATAAATTGAATTTTCAGATGCGTATTTAATTTTATCTTTTAAATTAATAATCCACTGAGTGTTATCAATAACAGAATAGGCACTGCCAGTTATAATCCAGGCATCATAATAAGATTCATCAAAATCATGGTTTTCATAAATATTAACAATATTTACTTCAATATCTGACGGTATTAAACTAGTTATCCAGTCTGTTGCGTGCCCATGATTTGCTCGAATTTCAGCTAATCCGGGTCCAGCGCTAATAATTAAAAGTTTCATCTCATAATCTCATAATAAGATTACTCAATAAAATTTATTTATTTGGATTTAATGAAGAGTTTCTAAATATCTTTCAACTTCAATTGCAGACATACACCCTGATCCAGCTGCCGTTATAGCTTGTCTATAAACTGTATCTTGAATGTCACCACAAGCAAATACACCATTAATTGATGTTGCTGTAGAGTCTGCCTTTGTAATTATATATCCCTTATCATCTGTTTCTAGTTGATTATTTAAAAAATCTGAATTTGGTTTATGGCCAATTGCTAAAAATAAACCATCGCACTTAATTTCAGATACTTCTCCCGTTTCAGAATGTTTAACCTTTGCAGAAGTTAAGCCACCTTGATCAGGTTCTCCAATCATATCAACAACAGAATGATTCCATAAAATTTCTATTTTAGGATTATCAAAAACTCTTTTTTGCATAATTTTTGAAGCTCTAAATTCGGTACGCCTGTGAACAATTGTTACCTTAGATGCAAATTTTGTTAAAAAAGTTGCTTCTTCCATAGCTGAATCTCCGCCACCAACTACTAAAACTTCCTTATCCCTAAAGAAAAAACCATCACATGTAGCACATGCTGACACTCCGTGCCCCATAAGCTTTGTCTCAGATTCAAAATTTAACAATTTAGCTGATGCGCCAGTAGCAATTACGATACTGTCTGCATGATGAATTTCTTCACCAACTTTAACCTCAAATGGTGTTTTACTCAAATCAACACTATCAACGTTTTTAAAATGAGTTTCAGCTCCAAATCTTTGAGCTTGTTTTCTAAATAAATCCATCATTTCAGGACCCATAATACCTTCAGGGAAACCTGGATAATTTTCAACATCTGTTGTTATAGTTAATTGACCTCCAGGTTGATTACCTTCAAAAACAATAGGCTTTAAATCTGCCCTAGCAGCATATATAGCTGAAGTTAAACCTGCTGGACCTGATCCAATTATAATTAAATTATGCTTCATATTAATCTCTAATTAAATAAACTTATTAAGTATATCTACAATTTGACTTTCAGGTACATTACCAACTAATTGTTCTTGAGGTTCGCCAGCGTTAAATACAAGTAAATTAGGTATACCTCTTACATTGTATTTAGCTGCAATATCTCTTTCATTATCTACATTAACCTTACCTACAACAACTTTACCATTAAAATCATTGGCAATTTTGTCAATTGTTGGCATCAGCATTTTACAAGGACCACACCATTCAGCCCAAAAGTCAACTAAGACTGGAACTGATGAATTAATAACTTTTTCATCAAAATTATCACTTGTTATTTCTAAAATATGATCACTCATTATAAACCTCTTTATTAATTGTTATTACCTAAAAATACACTGNTAATTTATTAATAACTTTATGTTTTTATAAACGTTTTTTTAATCAAAAAACTGCCAGGTAACCTGTAGCTTTGAAAAAAATGGAATTGTTTGATATGAATTTGAAAAAGAGAATAATGTATTATGATTTAATGGGTTCGAGAAATGATAGCTAATTTTAAATTGGTTCAAAACAAGCCCAANTTCAATGTTAACCAAGCTAACATTCTTATCCAATAGTTGACCGCTTATATCATCAAAACTGTTCCAAATAAAATATGAATCTTGATTTGAATTAAAATCAATAAAATTTGAATTATTAATTTTTGAATAAATCCCATTTAAACCAATAAAAGGCCTAAACCTTTTATTATAAAATTTTGGAGCAAAAAAGATTGAATAATTAAAATAGTAATCTATTGGTGTATCATAATTACTACTATACAAGGAACTTTTAATAGTAGCAATTACATTCCTTTTTTTATAACCAACTGATGAATTCAAACCAAAAATTTCTCCTTCTTTTTGCAACCTCTCTTGACTTATGTCACTTATATCATTNAAAAATGATGTTAAATAAAAAGGTTCAAAGTTTAATCTTAAATCATGAATTTTATAGTCAATACGTAAACTATTAATGTCTGATACATTAAGCTGTGAAAATTTTGTGATATAACTTTTTGAAAANCNTTTAATAGTAAGNGATAAGTTTTTNGAGTAGTCATAAAAAAAATNAAAATTTATCTTTGGTGATTTAAGCTTTAAATCATTATTAATAANATCGTCATTGAAAGTACTTTGAGATAAATATAATGATAGATTTAGACTAATTTTTTTTAGCTTTAAATTTGAAGATANTAAATATTCANCAGTATTNGACTTTANATTTACAGACTNATTTGTTTCTAACAAATTTTCTAGAGAGTTTAACTTATTGTGGTATTTAAATGAAAAATCTACATTCGAATTGAATGAATAAATTGATGAAAAATTACTCCAATTACAAAATCTATCTGATTCTAAATCATTATAAAAATTNCCNCTTCCATTTTGAAANGATTTATTAAACGATAAATTAAACTTATTANCATAATCTAAATCAAATGTAATTCCACCAAGATAATCTTCTGAATTTCTGTTGTAAGAACCTGCAGATATTAATGGGATAATTACCTCTTCTTTNTGATACATNAAAGTTGAGTTTAANGCTAAATCAAAANTATTTTGAGAGGANTATTTTTTTGATAAACTAAAAAAATAGTTTTGNAATGGATTNCTATTGGAATTTATTGATTCTAAACCATTATACTTTTTTGATTGNGCTACAAAAATTGTTTTTAAAGTACTATCTANAATGTTATCGATAAATATAACATTTTCATTAAAGGCATAATCGCCTCTGTTATGTTCAAACGCTGTTGAAGATAAAGTATCGTTAAAAAAATTATTTATNAGAGGAGATATTGTATAACTTCCAACTGANCCTATAAGTGAACCATCTATCATAACATCAAACAAACTTATATCTTCAAGATTATTTGGATTATAACTATTTAAAGCAAATGATGTTGCATAACTTGGATCAAAAACAAAATAATTATACTCTAATGTAGACTCATAAAAATTTGCTATTTCTATTTCTTTGTTTTGCATCAATGAAATTGATNTAAGGAAACAAATCAAAAGTATATTTAATAAATATTTATTCATTATTTTGCTGATTAAGAGAAATAGACTTCTCTAAATTATATATATTTGATACAATCATAGCTTTGNAATTATCCGAATCATTAGTATCTGAATCAAATAAAATAATATCAGTTAATTCAATTATGTGTTCTTTAGTTAAAGATTTATCTTTTTTGAAGTGTTTTTTGATGATATCTCTACTTAAAATAAAACAATTCTCACTTTTGGATACATCAGAAAAAGAAAAAATTATATCGTATTTATATTGTTTAACTCTTCCAATATANTTTAATAAAATTGCAGATATAATAACATCTTTATCCTTTAAAGTTTTATTGCTATAAATCAGTTTGGCTATACGAAGTGCATTGTAGATTTTTAAAATTAAACTACCTCTNTGACCATAGTTTGAATAAGTTAATAGATCTGGATAGTTTTTAATTTNATCTTCATAATGTGAATAAATATTTAATANAAAATCCTTATAAGGATTTTTAAGTTTTGAAATTTCTTTTANAATATTTTTATATATGATTTCAGATGAAGTTGAAATTGAAGGTAGAATACTTTTTTCATCAAATCCATATTTAGCATATTGAGATGGATTAAGTTGANTAATGTTTAANATTTCAAGAAAAAGATTCTTTCTATAATTTTTAACAATACCCTTAACTGCAACTAAATCACCCTCTTCAAACATTTTNTCATAAAAATCACAAAACTTCCANATCTTACCATTGATTTGACCAGTTTTATCCCTTAATTGAATATCTATAAAATGNTCTCCATTTTTAGTAAGTTTTTTTTCTTTAAAAATAGATTGATAGAANCCATANACATTTTGGCCTAAAGAAAATTGATCAATNGTTTGAATCTTTATCATTTTTTAATTGGTTTAACAAAAAGTTGATGAATATGTTTTATAATCTCATAACCATNCTCTTCTGCAATTTTATCCTGAATNATCTCAATTTCATCACTTACAAATTCTATAATTTTACCTGTCTCTACACAAATCATATGATCGTGATGAGGATCATCAATTTTTCCTTCATACCTGATTCTACCATCACCAATATCCATTTTTCTTATCAGCTCATATTTAACTAAAATATCAAGTGTTCTGTATACTGTGGCTCTGGAAACATTAACATCTTTTTTTGATAGAGATTGTAAAATCTCTTCGCATTCTCTATGTTTTTTTCCGTATAAAACATCCTCAAAAATTGCAAACCTTTGATTTGTAAATTTTAAATTTTCTTGCTTTAATGCTTCAATAAATTTTTCTTTATATTGATCTTTTTTTGACATTTTTATTCCCTCTTATTGATTATATACTATCTTAAGATTAGCATATTTTGCAATTAATTTTTTTTTGACATTCCCATTAAAAACTACAGATACTTTTGATTCACCACCAACTCCTTCAACATCAAATATTTTTCCTCTTCCAAATAATGAGTGTTCAACGATTTGACCTCTTTTAAAACTTAAATCTTTTACTATAGGTTTACTTGAAATAAAATTATTGTCAGACTTAAGGTATTCAATATTGTCTTCTGGCAGTTCATTTATAAATCTTGATACTGTCATAGGCGTAACCTCTGCTCCAAACCTTCTTCTTAATCTAGAGTATGATAAATAAAGTTTATCCATTGCTCTAGTAGCTCCTACATAAAATAATCTACGCTCTTCTTCCAATTCATCATTTTGTTCCAAATACTGAGATATTGGAAATAATCCTTCTTCTAAACCAGCTATAAACACAATAGGAAATTCTAAACCTTTAGAACTGTGAATAGTCATCAATGTAACTTGTTCATTCTTATCATTCCATTTATCAATGTCAGTAAGCAGTGAAACTTCTTCCAAAAATGTAATTAAACTAGCACTTT
>NZRW01000020.1 GCA_002701185.1 Fidelibacterota bacterium | reverse complement strand
CCACCTTCTAATTGAAGCTGATTTCTCATCATTGTAACTGGTCCCATAGGCAATTCTTTTACTTCTGCAGGTATAGCATGAAATGATATAAGTTCCCACATTTTGTTTGTCTCATTTTCTTTGGTTTCTTTTAAAACATCATTTCTATATAAAATTAAATCAACATTGCTTGTTTTAAGTGGTTTTCCATTTAAGGCTCTAATTCTAATATATGGTTCTTCTTCATCTCTTCTTTTAACTTGTTCTGCAATAAGATTTGTATTTTCATCTATTTTAACAATTGGACATACAAAATCTTCAATAAATTTTTTATCAACATTTACAAGTATAACGCCATCTCTATATCCATTTTTATAATCACCTTTGGCTAGTTGTTTTGAGGCATGGTCTGCTATCTCATTAAAAGATAATGTTTTTGCATATGTTTTACCTGAATCTTTTGTTTGTCTTTCTACAAAACTATTTACACCAACAGAATAATCTTTCAAATTAACTCCTATAATTTTTATTAATATTAAAAAGTTATTTTTACATTTAAATTTACTATAATATTATATAATTAAATTTAGTTACGGAAGGTAAAATATGGCGGATAATAAAAAAAGTTTAAATGATATATTAAATGATTATCAAATTTTAGAAAATGAGCTTATAAGTAGCAATGGAGAAATTGATGATAATTTAGAAAATAAGCTCAACCTTCATGAAAAGGAGCTTGGAGATAAGCTTGATGGCTATGAACATTTTGTTAGATATTTAAAAGGAAAAATTGAATATCTAAAATCAATGGAAACTCATTATGCTAAAAGAAGAAAAGTGCTTGAGAATTCTATTAAAAGATGTAAAAATTCAATGACTAGTTCATTACTTATAACTGGAAAGAGTAAAATACAAACTTCAGACTTTAATTTTTCACTTGGAAAAAGTCAAAAATGGTCAGTTAACGCTGATATTTTAACCGATGAGGAGAAAAATAATTTGATAGAGAAAGAGCTAGCAGAAAATACATTTAAAATTAGATTGTCAGATGTTAAGGCAGAATACAGTGATATAACAACTGATGATTTGCCTGAATGGATTGATATTGAAGAGTCAGAATTTATTAAAGTGAGATAACTTTGAATATTGAAATTGAAAGAAAGTTTACAGTCAATAAAATTCCATATAATATTACTCAGAGTATTCTTATTGAGCAGTTTTATATGCTAATAGATGATAATTTTGTGCAAAGATTAAGGCTCTTTGATGATAAAGAGGCAATTATTAGTTTAAAGCAAAATTGTTCAGGGTTAATAAGGTATGAGTTTGAATATAAAGTACCACTTTCAGATGCAAAAAAAATTATAAGTATTGGCAATTTTTTAAGTATTAAAAAAATTAGACATGAAATTATAATAGATGATATTAAATGGGAAGTAGATCAATTTTTAGACAAAAATAAAGGCTTAGTAATAGCTGAGGTAGAGCTAGAAAGCGAAAATCAAAAGATAGATCTACCTGAATGGGTAGAAAAAGATGTTACAAATCAAAACAAATATTACAACTATAATCTTGCCACAAATCCGTATATTTCATGGTAAGAATTAAGAGGGTTTTATTATGAAAAATATACAGCAATGGTTAGATGCATATGGGGAAAGTCATCAAAATAAAACAAATAAGATAATTCATTGGATTTGCGTTCCTCTTATTATGTTTTCTCTTTTAGGAATCTTATCTTTAATCAAGATTACCGTTCCTCTTTTTTCTTCCTATTACTGTATTAATGTTGCTCATTTACTTATTATTTTTTCAATTATTTTTTATTTTAGATTGTCTATTCCTATAACTATTGGTATGATTATTTATTCTGCGCTGAATTTATATATTATACACCAATTTGAACTTTTATATCATAGCCAAAGCGTGCTTTTAATGGTTTATATTGGTATTTTTGTAGGTGCATGGATTGGTCAGTTTATTGGCCATAAAATAGAGGGACAAAAACCATCTTTCTTTGAAGATTTACAATTTCTTTTAATTGGACCAGCTTGGTTACTAAGCTTTATCTATAATAAGATTGGCATAAGATATTAATGTTTCAGATTTCTAAATTTAAAGAAATACCTTTTTACTGTTATTTTTTAGCATTGTCATCTACACTTGTAATTATTGGTGTTGAATGGGATATTTCATGGCATTCTAGTATAGGAAGAGATACTTTTTGGAGCCCACCACATATAGCTATTTATTTAGGTGGAATCTTAGCAGGACTAACTGCAGCATATATTGTCTTAAAGCAAACATTTGTATCTAACGATATGGCTACTGTTAAATTTTGGGGTTTCAATGGTCCTATGTCATGTTGGATTACCATTTGGGGAACCATAGCTATGCTTACCTCAGCACCATTTGATGATTGGTGGCACAATGCGTATGGTCTTGATGTTAAAATATTAAGTCCACCGCATGTTGTTCTAGCTATGGGTATAGCAGCAATAATATTTGGTTCTGTTTTATCCATATTATCTGAACAAAACAGAAGAAAAGAAAATAGTAATAATGGTTTTACACTATTGTATTTATATACTTCTAGTTTACTAATTCTAATGATATCAATACTTCTTACAGAAGATAGTTTTTTAAACAAACAGCATGGGTTACAGTTTTACCAAATGTCTTTAATCCTTTTGCCAATTTTTATTTTTTCACTTATAAAACCGTCAAGAATTAAATGGACATTTACAATCATTTCAATTTTCTATATGGTTCATAGAATGATATTAATTTGGATACTTCCATTATTCGAAGCAGAACCTATGTTAACACCAATCAGAAGAGAGATTGACTTTTTTGTGCCACCTCCATTTCCTCTTATTTTAATTGTTCCTGCAATTATTATTGATTTATTAAGGTCTTATTTAAAACAATTTTCATTTTTTGTAAAAAACATCATTTATGGTGTGAGCTTGAGTATAAGTTTTTACCTGATTCAATGGTATTCATCAATCTTATTATTATCACCTTTTGGAAGGAATTGGTTTTTTGGAACAGGAAAAACGATACCATATTTTGTGGGTAAAAGGTATACGGATTTAAATCCAGAATCTATCCATCATGGAAAAATGTTCCGAAAAGTAGGCGATACATTTATAAACGATAATGGTGATACTGTTCAATTACTACAGCCACAATTAAATGATTATAATTTTTGGCTGCTTGATAGAACGCCATATGGTGACTTGCAAATATTAGAGCCTGTAACTTTAACAAGTTTTGCACCAATAATAGTTTTTTGTATTATTTCCTGTTTAATTGGAAGTGCTATTGGAGGATGGCTAAATAGAGTTAAAAGATGAGAAGCATTCTACTATTACTTTCATTTTCAATAATTTTTCCACATATTGGAATAGAAAATTCATATTTTGAAGGAAATGTAGGTTCATATTCTACAAGGATAATTATTGAACCACCAGGTGTTGTTCCTGGATTAGCATCAATTAAAATTTTTTCTATAGATAGAAAAGTTGAATCTGTAAGTGTCAGAGCTGTTCATAATAATACAATTAGTAAAGATACTATAAATACTTTTAATGTTAAACCAGATATAGTCCCTAGAAGTAGTCAAGTTGATAATATGTTTCAGACTGATTTATGGCTAATGGATTATGGTGCATACGGTGTTGAAGTTTTTTTTGATGGACCAAAAGGCAAATCAAACGTTATTGTTCCAGTAAATTCAATTTCCTCTAAAATGATCGAAATGTCTCAATTTATGTCAATCACACTTTGGTGTTTACTTATACTATTATTTGTAGGTGGTGTAAATATTATTGGAACTGCTTACTATGAAAGTACTCTTGACAAAAATCAAAATCCGCATAAAGATAAAATAAAAAAAACATATATAGTTTATGGTTTATCATCAATTATTTTGTTTTATATGGTTTATGGAGGGTACAACTGGTGGTTAGCAATTGAAAAGCAGTTTATGGAAAGGTTTTATAAGCCATTTGATACAACGCTAAATGTAAAAAATAATATTTTAAATATTTCAATTGACTCACCTCCAAAAGATGCATCATGGCTTGATAAACAAGGAACAATCAGAGAGCATGGGAAATTAATTACAGAGCACAACAAGTTAGCACANATCTACATTTTTGATAAAAATAAAAATCAATTTATGGCCCATNTGCANCCAATNAATTTANTAAGTGATTATGAGTTTGAANCATGNNTNCCNNCAATGGATGCTGGAGAATATGTTTTATATGCCGATCTTGCTCATGAAAGTGGATATAGCCATTCAATTACACAAACATTTAGTTTAGATAAGTCAATTGAAAATTCAAATTTTAATCAAGGTTTATGTGATCCTGATAATTCTTANAGTAACTTTAGTCAAACATCAGTTGATATTAATTGGACAAACCAAAAAGAAAATTACGGCGTNGATGATAATATAAGTTTTGATTTAGAAATTTCTAAAGATGGTCAATTGCTTGAGCTTGATTCATATGTTGGAATGGGAGGNCATGGAGTTATTGTAAGTTTAGATTCNGAGCTTTATATGCANATGCATCCACTTGGATCAATTTCAATGAGTGCTCAAAAAAAATTCATGAAATCTGATACTGAAAANTTTATATGTGATTTTGGCTTAATTGAAGATGAATATGGTAACTTTAAAGAACTTGATGGAATGGGTAGAATTGTTTTTCCATCAATTAATTTAAAAAAAGGAAACTACAGATTTTTTGTNCAAGTTAAAGTTAAAGAATCTCAAAAAGTACTTTCTAAACAATTCGACTTTGCTATAAATTAGATTATGTTTATTAAAAAACTGATATTTCTTACAATTATGGTGCTAGCNTTTGCACAAGATACTAGATTCATTGATGAGGTATTTAGCGAAGTTAGAGTAACTCCAGANATAGTTTATGGTAACGCCCCTGATTTACCATTTTTATTTTTATTTGAATGGAATACTTATGATATTGATCTNCATATGGATATTTATGAGCCGGAAGGTGATACCATGGAAGATAGGCCCGTAATTATATTTGCACACTCAGGAGCATTTTTTACTGGAAGTAAAGAAGCTCAGGATATGGTAGAGCTTTGCAAGGAAAGTGCTAGGAGAGGATATGTTGCAATTTCAATGGAATATCGCCTAGGATTAAATATTTTAAGCAGTTATAGTGGTGAGCGCGCTGTATACAGAGGTGTTCAAGATGGCAGTGCAATCATAAGATATTTAAGAGAATATCATACAGATTTTAATATTGACCCAAATAAAATATTTTTCTGGGGTAGTAGTGCAGGGTCATTTATCGGTCTTCATTTATCTTATTTTGAAGAATCAGAACGACCTGTATCAACTTACGGCAATGATTTTGATCCTGANCTAGGATGNATTGATTGTGAGGGAAATTCTTTTATTCATGACAATAAACCAAATGCTGTGNTAGCTACATGGGGAGCAATAGCAGATTTAGATTATATTGATAGTTATGAAAATGTNCCAGTTGCNTTATTTCATGGNACCAATGATATTGTTGTACCCTATGATGAAGGTTATCCATTTACTTTAAATATTACTTTACCATTTGTGTATGGTTCTCAAAAGATATCAGAAAGATTAACAGAATTTAATATTGATAATCATTTGGTTATAGAAAATGGTGAGCCACATGAATATTATGGTGCTGTAAATGGCAATTTAAATCTTGGTGGAGGTCCTAATCAGTTTTGGGATGATATNTTACAAGATTCATNTGAATTTTTATTTAGTTATTTAGATATGTTGGGCGATATAAATAATGATGGTTCTTTAAATATTCAAGATATTGTTATTTTGATTAATTATATATTAGATATTGATCAATATGATGATGAAGATTTTCAAAATGCAGACATTAATTTTGATGGCACCTTAAATGTGCTNGATGTTATTATTATTGTAGATTTAATTACGTACTAAGGAGTTTTATGTTATCAACTATTTTTACCACTTTAATTTGTGTTTTAATACCAACNGGTATAGCGTTTATGATTTCAGATGATAGTATCTTAATCAATGATATACCTATGATATATTGGTGCATCTTTATATCTTTTTTAATTCATTGGATTATTTTTATTCCTTCAGCTATCAAGAAAAATGAAAAATTTTATGATTTTACAGGAATGATTGCTTATTTAAGTGTAGTAGGTTTTGCTTTATATCAAAAAAATAAGATTTTAGGAAGTTTAGATATAGATTCAATAATTATAGGTACACTNATTACGATATGGACTTTAAGGTTAGGTATCTTTTTATTTTATAGAGTTNTCAAAGTTGGNGAAGATCAGCGTTTTAGAGAGGTTAAAACATCACCTTCTAAGTTTTTTGTATGGTTCAGTGTTTCAGGTTTATGGGTTTCTTTAACATCTATAGCTGGATTAAATATACTTTCTTCAAAAATTGATCATAATGACTACTTTTTTGTGTATTTTGGATTATTGCTTTGGGTTTTTGGATTCTTATTCGAAGTTATTGCAGACTATCAGAAAATGAAATTTAAAAATGACAAAGTAAACGATGGAAAATTTATATCTTCTGGTCTTTGGTCAATATCTAGACATCCAAATTATTTTGGTGAAATCATACTATGGATAGGTATCTTTATTATTTCTNTACCTTCACTAGAAGGATTTGAGTATTTAACTGTTATTTCACCNTTATTTGTTTTTGTACTTTTAAATAAAATTAGTGGTATCAACCTTTTAGAGAAAAAAGCAGATGAGACATGGGGTGATCTTGATGANTATAAAAATTATAAAAAATCTACTCCAGAACTAATTCCTAAATTTTGGAATTAAATTGATATAAAATGGCTTATATACCCATACCAAATGATGATGAGTCTTTACTTGCAGAATGTAAAATAGAAACATTTAGATCAGGTGGTAAAGGTGGTCAACATGCAAATAAAACTGATTCCGCAGTTAGATTAACTCATATCAAATCTGGTATTCAGGTTACATGTCAAGATGAGCGAAGCCAACTTTTAAATAAAAGAAAATGTATTAAAGAGCTTCGTAAAAGAATTAAGGCTAACAATTTTATTCCAAAGAGAAGAATTAAATCAANGCCAACAAGATCATCAATAGAAAAGCGTTTATCAAGTAAAAAGCACTTATCAGATAAGAAAAAAAATAGAAAAAAACCTGACTTNTCAGATTATTAGTTTCTTAAAATAGCTTTCAATTTCTTTATAGTTTTCAGCAATTATTATATCATTACTAATTGATTTGATTTCATCATCTGTAATAGATGTCTTAATTGCAATAACCTTTGCATTGGTTCCAGAGGCTGAAATTAATCCAGTTTTAGAGTCTTCAATAATTATAGTATTTTCTTCTTTTAATGAAAGAGATTCTATAGCTTGTAAAAAAGCCTTTGGNGAAGGCTTTGGCTCTAAAGATTCAGTTACTGTTTGGACATAGTTAAAATAATCATCTATATTTATACAGCTCTGTATTTTTTGATAAGATAACCGTGTTGTATTTGTAACCAGCCCAACTTTTAAATTTGTATTTTTAATATTTCTAATATAAAAATCTTCAAAACCATTAATGTATTTAAGTTTAGTTTCCATTAATTTGTGTAAGTAGGTTCTAATTTTATTTCTAATACTATCAATATCTCCATTAATATTAAACTTTGACATAAAGGTTGGATAAAAGTGTTTATATGACATACCTCTAAACTCTTCAAAATCTTGACCAGATGCTTTAACATTATATTCTTCTAATAATAAAACTTGAGCCTCTTCNAATAAAGCTTCAGAATCAAGAACTGTACCATCCATATCAAATAATATACCTTTTATCTTCAAATTTTTTTTACTTTTCAAAGGATTTAAATATTTGATGTGAAATATATATAGCAATGCATTGACCAATTAAAAAATAAGGAACAGATATTGGATTAATTCCTGTAAAAGTATCAGTAAATACTCTAGCTATAGTAACCATAGGGTTAGCAAATGAAGTTGATGAAGTAAACCAGTACCCAGCTGTTATAAACAGTGCTACTGAAATTGCTACAGATTCAGAATCATTTTTACGAACAAATAATATAGTTAGAATTAGTCCGGTAGTAGCAATAATTTCACTAAATAGAAGAGAAAACATATTATTTTCTATTCTTAAGGTATGATTTGAAATTTGATATAAATTAATATCAAATATATAATGAGTTGTAACTACCGCTAATAAACCTCCTAAAAATTGAAAGGTTATATAGGAAATCAGTTTTGTGATAGTTAACTCTTCTCTCAAATAAAACAATATACTCACTGCAGGATTAAAGTGAGCACCAGAAATTTTGCCAAACATTTTAATAATAACAAATAAAATTGCACCAGTTGCAACAGTATTACCCAGTAAAGCTATAGCAGCATTATCTGGTGATAAGTTATCTCCCATAATTCCTGAACCAATAACTGTAGAAACAAGTAAAAAAGAACCTAGAAATTCTGCAAAAAACATTATTTAAATTCCTTCATTAATTTTGTTTTTAAGCTGATAATTTTTTCATGAATTAAATTTCTTATTCGTCTATATTCAAATAGTGTTTCTTCTTCAGTTCCTTCAAATATAGCTGGATCTTTTATGTCCCAATGTGTATGATTTACAGAAGATTTTAAAATTGGACATTTATCTCTTGCATCTCCGCATAATGTAATTACTAAATCAAAAGTATTTATTTTTTCATTATTAATGACTTTGGAATTCTTATTAGACACATCAATTCCTAATTCATTTAATGTTTTGATAGTGTAGGGGTTCATGCCATGAGCTTCTACACCTGCACTGTAAAAATAAAAATTATCATCAAATTCATACTGCGCTAATGCTTCTGCAATTTGAGAGCGGCAAGAATTACCAGTACATAGAAATAATATCTTATTCTTCTCTGTAACCAATTCTTTCAAAAGGGTTTACAACACTAGAGATTAGATTTCTTGAATGTGCACCTATTCTTTTAAGGTATCTAGAATACATAGCTACAGCAGTAGCAGTATCAGCATCCATGCTAAGTTTACCTGAAATAATATCATTGGTAATTTTATCTGATTGCTTTGATATACTTTCTTTGTAGTCTTTCATTAGCTGTCTAGCTAGTTCTAGGTCTTGATCTTTAAAAGCTTTAATTGAATTTTGAAATAAACTAACAACTTTTTCTTCAACATTAGAAAGATCTGATTCTAAGTCGTGACCATTAAGTCTTTTTGTATAAAATTTAGATAAATCATAAATATTTTTTGTATAATCACCAATTCTTTCTATATCAGTAACCACACTAATTAATATTAAGCCAGATCCTAAATCATCTGTTCCACTAACAGCAAGATGGGTCATCACTTTCCTTCTTACGCTTCTTTCAAATTCATTTATTTTTAAATCAGCTTTTCTAATATCAAATGAAGATTCACTGTTATCTTTATTTCTAAGCACGTTTATTGACTCTTGAAACATTTTTAAATCAATATCTAGCATTTCATGACACTCTTCTAGTGCTTGAACATATAAACTATCAGATTTAAATAGGTTGAAAATTTGTTTAAACATGTTAACCTCCAATTAATATTATAAATATTGGTATTAAAACAAAAACTATAATTAAATATAGCAATGGTATAAATTTATTACGAACAGATAAATCAGCAAGCTTTGTTGCTGCTATAACAGGCAATTCTCTTAAAAATTTTATTGGATATATAATTACAATACCTGAAATATTAAAGAATAAATGACTAAATGCTACAATCATTGCAGTAGGATTTAATACCATTGCAGCAAGTAAAGCAGTTACAGTTGTACCTATATTAGCTCCTAGAGTAAATGGAAAAATTTGNCTTAATGTTAAAACACCAGCACCAGCTAGTGGCACAATAGTAGAAGTAGTTATAGATGAACTTTGAACCAAAATTGTTAGAATAACACCAAAAGCCATCGCTCTTATAGCTGTTTTGAAAATATATTTATCAAAAAATGCTTCAACTTTTTCTAGGACCATATTTTTTAATACTTTTACAATTGAAAATAGCATCAATAGAGTTAATGCTCCACTCATTACAAGTAAAACCCAATCNTTATCGCTTATAAGATGTACGAAGTCTTTAAATAGATTTGTACCCCATTTAACTGCTGCTTTTATTGGACTTTGAAACTCTACATCAAAATCTCCTTTGAAAAAGATTTCTGCTAAAGAAGTTGAAAGTTTATGGAAAACACCAAAGATCATTTCAAGTGGGAAAAATATTACAACTGCCATTAAATTAAAGAAATCATGTATAGTCGCAGCTGCAAAGGCGCGTTTAAATTCTTCACCTTTTGTAATATGCCCAACTGATATGAGTGTATTTGTTACCGTGGTTCCAATATTTGCACCCATAACCATTGGGATGGCACTAGGAATGTCTATAATGCCTCCACCAGCCATAGCAACAATTAATGACGTTGTAGTAGATGAGCTTTGAAAAATTACAGTAGCAAAAATACCAATGAATAAGCAAATAAATGATGAGCTTGTTGCCTCTAAAAACCATTTGCTAGCTACTTTTTTCTTGTACTTTATATTTCCGCTTCCATCAAATTCTTCAACTTGATTAGTAGATTCATTTTTTTGTCTAAAAATAAAATTAAAATCACCATTTTCATCAGGAGCAGTAACAACNTCAACCCATTGTTTTTTTAGAGATACTTCTTCATTTTGATTATTTAAATAGGATATTTTTTTTAATTGAACTTGATCACCAGGAAATATGTTTTCTGGACTGCTAAGTCCTTCTATAGAGCTACTTAAACCTTTTATGCCAATTAAAAAAGTGTAAAGACATAAAAAAACTAGCAAAACATTTATATATATATTTTTAGTCAATGTATTTTTGCGTTTTTTGATTAAATTGAATAATAGAATATATGAAAGTATTAGATAAAATTTATCTAAAAAAATGCTTCTAACAAATTTCTCACATAGCACAAATATTTCTCATATATTCCTAATATATTTAGTGTATTTTTTATTATGAATAAGCAAAAAAATATAGTTATTGTTGATGATGAAATAGATATTCTTGAAATTTTAAAAATAAATATTGAAAGAAATAACTATAAAGCTCATTGCTTTCAAGATGGTGAAAGTGCAATATCACATATTTTAAAAAATATACCAGATTTAATTATTTTAGATTTAATGCTGCCTGGTATTGATGGTTTTGATATTTGTAGATTATTAAAAAATAAAGACTTAACTAGAAATATCCCCATATTAATATTATCTGCCAAGGGTGAAGAATCTGATATAATCAAGGGGCTTGAATTAGGGGCAGATGATTATGTTACAAAGCCATTTAGTGCAAAAGTTTTATCAGCTAGAGTTAACACGCTTCTAAGGCGCTCTTTAGCTAATGAAGAAGAAGCCAAAGATAAATCGATTACTTTTGAAGAATTATCGATTCATCCTGGAAAAAGAAATGTTAAAATTTCAAATAAAACAGTAGATTTAACCTATACAGAATTTCAAATTTTATTCTTATTGGCAAGTCATCCAAATTGGGTGTATACTAGAAATCAGATAATTGATGAGATTCGTGGTGATGATTACCCAGTAACTGATAGATCTATAGATTTTCAAATAGTAGGATTAAGAAAAAAGTTACAATCAGCTAGTAGATTTATTAAAACAGTAAGGGGGGTCGGGTACCGTTTTTTAATTGAAGATTAATTATAATGCGCATAAAACATATATCTACTAGAATTTTTTTGGCCATAATTTTTATGGTTTTTGTATCAATCCTACCTCTTTCAACCATATTTACTACCTCTTTAAAATCATTTTATTTTGATGAAAAAATACAAGATTTATTAGCTAGATCTAAATTTATTTCTAATTATATAGATGATAATAATATTTCAAACCCTGAAATTCTTAATGAGATTTGTAAAAATATTGGAAATGATACTAATACAAGAATAACAATTATTGATTATGATGGAAATGTTTTAGGTGACTCTGATAAANATCCTTTANCTATGGACTTACANACTGGAGAATTTAGGCAAGAAATTAAATTAGCTAAAAATACAGGCTCNTATGGTTCTTCNGTTAGATTNAGTGANACNATACAAGANGAGATGATGTATTTAGCGTANCCTTACAATCTAAATNATCAAAGAATTATTATCAGAACTTCTCTATCAATTGATGATCTTAACCAAAAAATAAATAATTTATATTTTAATATATTTTTAGCAGGCTCAATCATAACAATATTCACATTGGTTTTAAGCTATTATTTATCAAGAAGATTAACTGCACCAATTAAAAACTTTGAAAATATTTCGCAGCAATATTCTAAAGGTGATTTTTCTTCTAGGGTTAAAGAGTATAATGTGGAAGAATTTGATAACTTAGGAAAATCTTTAAATCAGATGGCCTCTGAATTAGATAAGTTAGAAGGTATTAGAAAAGAGTTTGTATCTAATGTTTCTCATGAATTGAAAACACCTATTACATCAATAAAAGGATATATAGAGATCCTACAAGATATTGTTGATGATAAAAACCAAAAAAAATATTTAGATATCATGAATACCAATTCAGATCGATTAAATAATATTATAGATGATTTGCTAATTTTATCTAGAATTGAAAATACTGAAAATATTAAGGATTTAAAGTTTTCATTAAAACCTTTATCANCAGTAATTGATTCGGTCGTATCTGAATGTGCATCTTTAATAGATTCTAAAGATATTAATATTTTAGTAAACTGTTCCAATGATATATTGATTAATCAAAACCCTATGATGATGCATCAGGCTCTGTCTAATCTCTTAAACAATTCTATAAAATACAGCGAAGATAAAGGAAAAATTTATATTATTGTNGATGAAAATGAAAATTATACTACAATAGAAGTTAAAGATGAAGGTATAGGAATTAATCAAAAGCATTTTGATAGACTTTTCGAAAGGTTCTACAGAGTTGATGAGAGTAGAAGTAGAGATATAGGAGGTACTGGGCTTGGGCTAGCTATAGTTAAGCATATTATATTACTTCACAATGGAACAATAGATGTTCAAAGTAAGGAAGGTGTAGGTACTTCATTTATTATTAAGATAAAAAAATAGTATTTCTAACATAATTCTAACATTCAAGCTCTANATTCTAATATAACCATAACATNTATCCACTAAATTGAGGTATGAAAATGCATATTCTTTTATCAATATTAATTTTAATCACAACTTCATTTTCTCAGGAAATTCAATCCATAACTATACCATCTGGCGTCCAAATAGAAATGTCAGGTGANGTAGAAATGGAATTTATTGATGTTGAAGGTGAAGGNGGNGCAGGAAATCAAGATGCTCTAATTCAAAAAGTGCAAACAAAAAGTCCACACACTAGAATAGATAAAGCAGTTCTAGATTTTAAAGTTTATTACTCNGATAATATTACGTATCGTGTAAGNTTTAATTTTGANGATAATAAAGGTTTTGCTGANAANTACTATCTTAAATATAAAAATGAAAATACTACAGTTAAAATTGGTAAAGATCGTCCAGCTGTTGCTCTTAAAAGAGTAACTGAAGGTTACCCATTAATTGGTACGGCGTATTGGAAAGGTAGAGAGTATCACATTGATTGGCAAAGAGCTTTTAATATGTTTACGTTAGGGTCTACGGTATCTTTAAAAAGACCATTAGGTTATGATGATGCAGCTGAAGACAAGTCATTTAGAATGCTTGTTTATGATGATTCTAGAGTNATCGATGGGCANACTTTAGAGTATGGTTTAAGAGCATCTACTAGATTGATGACGGTTTTAGGTAATCTTAATTTNATGGGNTGGTATTATACNGGAAAGTTAATAGATGATGAAGATTGGAAAAAACATTTACATTTCGATTTTGATTACTATCCTGAATCAAATTTTGTTTTAAATGAGGATGCTAATGTTGACCATTATTGGTTTGGTGCAAGAGCTGATTATACTGTATTTAATACAAATTTTAGAGGTGAGTATATTCAATCNTTAGATGGGTTTTTACCAAGAAGCGGATTTTATGGTGAGATAACCAGAGATATACAATTACCATTTTTAGAAAATTCTGTTAAGCTTTTGGGAAGGTATGGTGAACTTAATGTTGATGAAAAAATGGTACAAAGTGGTGATGGCGATCCATACGATGCATTTTTACCACTTTTAAAAGATCCACATACTTGGGATAGAAGTTTAGTTACATTAGCAGCAATATATAAANTAACTAATTATGCAAAAGTTAAAGTTGAATATTATATGATTGATGAGGAAACAGGTGATACACAAGAAGATGCAGATTCAGATAATAGAGACTTTCAACCAAATATTAAAGATAACCAGTTACTTGTTCAATTTGAGCTTAGTTTCTAAATAGCAGTCAATTAAAAAGGNGAATAAATAAATGAAAGCTAATTTGATGATAATTTTATCACTTTTTCTNGTTATGTACTCATGTCAGAGTGACGATGATGTAGTAGATGATGGAAGTGGTGGTGANTCAGTAGTAAATTTTGAGATTGAAAAACTTGAAGTNGTATCTTTAGGTAATTCAGANCAATCACAGCCAGAACTTGTACGTTTTGTAAGNGAAACAGAAGGTGTTGTTGTTAATTCAAAGCAAAATACAATCGATTTTTTAACAATCAATGGCACTGATTTAAGTNTAAGTGGTGAATCAGTTCAAATTACAAATGATCCAAATGCAGAATGTTCATCTATTGATGTAAATGTTAATGAAACAATCATTGCAGTGGTGGCTACAAAAGGTGCTTGTGAAAGAGGTGAATTATATTTAGTTGATGCTATGACTAAAGAAAAGTTTGGACCTTATGAGCTTGGGTACAATCCTGATGCTGTTGATATATCGGTTGATGATAAATTTGTTGTAGTAGTTAATGAATTTGATTATGATGATGGAGTTGAGGGTGGTTGTGATTCAGTTGGTTTTCCTGGCGTTTCAATTTATAATATTGAAAATGGACTTGGTTCTGCTGTCTTAGTTAAAGATATGCAAATCAATCATACAGGTGCAAATGGTGGTCTTGCAGAACCTGAAGGTGTTAAAATTGCTCCTGATGGTGATACTGTTTATATGACTTTGCAAGAATCTAATGAAATGGGTTGGTTTTCACTAAGTAGTCCTCCAGACGTATTACAAAACAAAGTAGCATTTGAGGCATCAGGACATGAGCCAGATGGAATTTGGGTGAGTGCTGATGGTGGCATTATTTGTACAGGTGGTGAATATGATGGTCAGCTAGGTGTGCATGTTGTTGATACAAATACTGGTGAGATTATAGATCAAAACTATGCTAATTTAGCTAATGATTTACCAGGTAGTTGGGCATGGGAAGACGACAGAAAAGGAATAGAGCCTGAAGAAGTTGTTATTGCTGAAAATGCAGGTCAAATGTTTGTTCTGGCAACGTTGCAAGACCCATCAGCAGTAGTAGTTTACAATATTACAGATCCGACAAATCCAGTTTATGATTCTGGTGTGATAACTCAATTAATTGATTATACATCTGATTCAAGTGCTGAATCTACAGGTGAGTGTGAAGGTTTAGCAGTTAGAAATGGTTATGTGTTAGTTGCAAATACTGAAGACCCATCAGTATGTTTGCTTAGAGCTTCATGGNCTGACTAATATTTAAATAACTAATTATTTTTATACAAACAGCTCCATTAGGAGCTGTTTGTATTTATAAAACATTTATCATATCTTTTATAAACAAATCTTATAAATAAACATAGATTAAACGATTATGAAAATATACTTTGCAGGCTCAATTAGAGGTGGTAGAGAAGAAGAAGAGACATATTTAAAGCTTATAGAGCATTTAGCTACTTATGGGCAGGTACTAACTGAGCATGTTGGTAAAAAGGGAATTGATATTAGTGAAGAAAAAAATTCAAATGAATTTATCTATGAAAGAGATATAGATTGGCTTAAATCTTGCGATGTAATGGTTGCTGATGTAACAGTTCCATCACTTGGTGTGGGTTATGAAATAGCATATGCTGAGTCAATAAATATACCCATACTATGTTTGTTTAATACAACTCAAAAAAAACCATTATCTGCAATGATATTAGGTAATCAAAAATTAGAATGTTTTAACTATACAAATCTAAACGAAGCAATTTCTGCTATAGATCAATTTTTTAGTAAAGAAAGTAAATGATGTTACGTTTAATTTTAATTATTTCAATATTTAGTCTATCTATTTCAGAATCAATTGGTCATAGAAATATTTATAAAACTAAACATGATAGAAATACTGACAATTCATCTATAAATACCTATAATAATCGAAATGAGGCAGAATTAATAGATTATATACAATCTACTATAGAAACTAATAATATTCCTGGATTGTCTGTGTCTGTGATAAATCAAGGTAGTATTGTATGGAACAAGTCATTTGGTATGGCTAATGTTGATGATAATGTAGAGGTAGATGAAAATACAAAATTTATGCTAGCTTCAGTATCTAAAACAGTAACTGCAACAGCGTTAATGCAATTATGGGAAGATGGTTTAATTAATTTAAATCAAAATATTAGTAATTATCTGCCTTTTGAGGTTATACACCCAGATTATCCAAATACTCCTATTACTGCTAGAATGCTACTTGCTCATACATCAGGAATTAGAGATAATTGGGGAGTGATGGATTATTATCCTGGAGATCCTGATATTGCACTATCTGATTATTTACAACAGTATCTTGTTGCAGGGGGTGACCTCTACAATTCTAATCTTAATTATACTAATA
>NZRW01000019.1 GCA_002701185.1 Fidelibacterota bacterium | reverse complement strand
AGTTGATAAAATAAGCTGTTGTTGATTTAAAACCACCTCTTGTTTCAACTTATCAATTTTTAAATGCTCAAACTCTAAATGATCAACCATTGTTTCAGGGTTTTTAGTTCTTCTTAAAATAGATTGAATTCTTGCAATTAATTCTTCAGGTTCAAAAGGCTTAGGCATATAATCGTCCGCACCCAACTCTAAGCCAATCACCCTATCAGAAACCTCACCCCTCGCTGTCAACATAATGACGGGCACTGTAGAAAACTCACGAATTTTACGTAGCAACTGAAACCCATCCATTTCAGGCATTGTAATATCTAGAATGATTAAATCTATATCTGTTTTTTTTTGAAAAAACTCAAAACCATTGACAGGGTCATTTTGCGCTGATACCTTATACTGATGGTTTTGTAAATAAGTTTTTATTAAATCAGTTAACTTTATATCATCATCTATAATGAGTATGTGATTAAGCATTTTTATCTCCCACCTAAATTTGACTTTCTATATTATCAACTATATTTTTTAACTCAATGTCTGAATTCATTTTTTCTTTAATATTTTTATGAGCGTGTATTACTGTGGAATGATCTCTACCACCAATTTGTTTTCCTATATTTGCTAAAGACATATTAGTTTTCTCTTTAGTAATGAACATACATACCTGCCTAGCTAAAGCTACTTCCATACTTCTGCCTTTTCCAAGAACATCTTTTTCTTTTACTTTTAATGTTCTACATACAGTTTTAATAATATTTTGTACATCAATTTGATTGACTTTTCGCTGACCAACATGCTTTTCTAAAACAAGNTTTGCTAAAGATAAATCTATATCTTCTCTTTTTAGCGATGATATAGCCAATAAATTTACTAAGGCACCTTCTAAGGTTCTAATATCACCCTTAATACTTGATGCCATAAACTCTAACACCTCATAAGGAATTTCTAAACCATCATGTTCTGCTTTATTCATTAATATAGCAATCCTTGTTTCTAAATCNGGTGGTTGAATATCTATCACTAAACCTGACTGAAATCTTGATATCAAGCGTTCTGTAAAGCCTTCCATTTTATTTGGGTGCTTATCNGTTGTTAAAATAATTTGTTTTCCATTTTGATATAATGANTTAAATAAATGAAAAAACTGTTCTTGCGTTTGCTCTTTCTTAGAAAAAAATTGTGCATCATCAACAAGCAGCATATCAACATTTCTATAACGCTTTGAAAATTCGGAAGATTTGTTTTTTTGGATTGAATTAATAAAATCGTACATGAACCTTTCAGCTGTAATATATATTAAACGTAGATTTGGNTTTTTATCTTGTACCATATTGCCAATAGCTTGAAGTAAATGCGTTTTACCTAATCCTGGAGAGCTATATATTAAGAGCGGGTTAAACGGAGACTGTCCAGGCATTTCAGAAACAGAAACAGCTGCAGCCTTAGCAAACTGGTTACCCTTTCCTTCTATAAAATTATCGAAATTATATCTTTCATTTAATTGACTATTTTTTTTATAAATAGGAGTTTGCAATACATCTTGATCATTTAGCTTGGGTATTTCATTTATTTTCTTACTGCTAAGATTTACGCTATAGTTTACTACTCGAGGGTTGGTGCCTACCTTTGTGATCACATCATTTAGTAGGTGTCTATACTTTTGTTCTAACCACTCAAAATGATATTGATTTGGCACTTGGAGCTTTATTTCCTCCTCTGTAAGCTCTAAAATTTCAACATCACTAAACCACGTTTCATATGCTTGATTTGTAATTTGTTGTTTAATTAAACTTAAACATTCTGACCAAAAATTTTGTTTTTCCATGATACCTATAAACAAGTTATTAACAATTTAAAAGGGCTATAAAGTTGTAGTAAACTTATAAACTAAACAAGATATTTTTATGTAGTTAAATTTTTTTATAATCTATAATTTATTAGATGATAGTATTTGGACATAGGGGAGCTCCATCCTTAGCTCAAGAAAACACTATAGAATCTTTTAAGTTAGCTCTATCGCACAATGTTGATGGATTAGAGTTTGACGTACAACTAACTAGAGATTCACAATTAATAGTCTATCATGATTATGACATATGTTACCAAAATCAAAAACATCATATTTCACAACTGCTCTTTAAAGAGATTAGAGAAATGGATTTGGGCTTTGATATTCCTACATTGGATGAAGTATTAAGTATTTGTCCTGAAAATAAAATTATTAATGTTGAGATAAAAGCACAAAATATTATNCATCATGATTTAATTAATGATNTAATTCNTGCAATTGAAAAACATAATTTAACTTCTAGCGTTATTGTTTCATCATTCAATCCTTTTGTNNTGTTGGAATTAAAAAAACAAAAACCNACTATTAAACGNGGTCAATTNTGGTCAAGCGGNANTCATGAATCTTGGTANGTTTCTAAANTAGCNAATAGCTTNCTGGACCCNTATTCATTTCATGCTAATGTAAACNACATTACNNCATCANTAAGTGAATGGATAAAAAACCAAAANTTAAAATTNTATNTATATACTGTTAATAATTTAGAACAGCTAGCTGTAGCTAAAGAGCTTAAAGNAGATGGGGTGTTTTCNGATTATCCAGANATACTGGAATCTAAAACTGANAACAAATCAAGATGATCATCTATCATCATACACTTACACTTTNNTANTCGNCNTTTAGAATAATGTCCNTTTGNAAANAGAATACAATGNANATTTAGAGCTTGTGCAACTTCATAGTCATGCACNGTGTCTCCNATGAANATNATTTCATTATCATNATGATTAATTTTTTCTCTAATTGATTTAGCNAATTTAATTTTATTATCTGCATAATAGTNNTCTATACCCGCAACATGATCAAAANATTTATTTAATTGGTAAAATCGCACTGTATNNTTTAAAAGCTGATTTTCTTGNGCNGANACAATTGACTGNCCTATATTAGCTGCAGCTAGTTTTTTCAATATATGTTGNGNATTTTGGTATAAATAAGGNTCGCGATTTCNTTTTTTAAAGTTTTGTATGAAATTTAATCCAACNGNNTNAAAGTCNTCNTTTGAAAAATCAAAACCTAAATTTTCATAGTATGTTTTAACNGGAAANNTAAATTTTTCTCTGTAATCAGCTATACTAATANGTGGCAAGTTTCTTATTGATAGCTCTTCATTCATTAATTCCACAAATAGCCAGGCATCATTAACAAGAGTACCATTCCAATCCCAAATNATNTATTTAATTTTTGGCATTACTANTTGTTAATTTTTTTAGCAANTCAAAGGAATAGATNCCACTATTATGATTATCTTTCCAGAAAAATCTAATTGCATAATGCCCTACTTTTTCAACATAATTTACTTCATATGCAGCCTGTGTTTTTCTAATNCCNTTTCCNATATAAACATTACCAAAAACATCTGTTTCACCAGAACAGTATGCGCATGGACAAGCATCACGTAATGTATGAAAATCTAAAAACGATTCTGTATTATCAGCCCATTGTATAGCAAGNCCATTTGGAAAAATGTCATATTTTTTTACCATATTAAATAAGATTTTTTATTTTTTTCATAAGGATATTATCATCAATATTAATATACATATCTAATATAAAAATAGGAGAATTTTTTAAATCAAGTTTAAAATAATCTTTATATGTAGTTATATAAATAATATTTTCTTGATCNTCAAATTTATCTGAGTTTGCGTTATATTGATAATGGTTTGGAACCGTAATTTTTTTATCGCAGTTTATATTTAAATTATTTAATGTTTCAAAAAATTGTGCTGGATTTGCAATTCCACAGATTCCATAAATTTTCTTTNTCTCTTTTGAATGTAGCACATTAAACGATATTTCTGTTTTATTNTGGGCATCAATTAGCTTATAATTAATTTCCACTTTTTTAGTATTATAATCGCTTAATCTTTTAAACTCATTAGCTCCCTTTGTCATATAAATGTGATGAGCTTTTTTCAAAGCGCTTACACTTTCCCTTAAATTACCTAATGGAAAAAGTTGGAAAGTATTTTCTGATTGCCAATTGTTAATTAACACTATTTCTATATCTTTTTGAATGTATTTTGATTGAAACCCATCATCTAGAATTATACATTCNACACCAGACAAACTGTTTGCAAATTCTAAGGCACGACTTTTATTATGATCAATAATAATATCTACATTAGGCAATTTCAATTTTTGTAAATAAGGCTCATCTCCAACATCCCAGACAGAATATTCATTAATATCTTTAAAAATAATTTGATTTTTAGTTCTTCTTTTATACCCTCTAGTAACAATAACAGGCTTAATATTTGCCTCCAATAACTTATAGCATAAAGATATCACAAAAGGCGTTTTTCCAGACCCTCCCATTTGAATNTTTCCCACAGAAATAACAGGTAAACNAGAATNTGTNCTTTTTAGAATTTGATATTCATACAGCTTATCTCTAAGCGTAGTTACTACATAGACTAAAAACATAATGGGATATAAAATTAATTTAAACATTAAAAAATTGGTCGGCTATTTTTTCATGGTCACGCATATAGCTTGAAACTCCTGTAACTAAATCTGTGCCATCCATATTATATTGTGGTGCAACATGGATGATTATTTTACTAAAAGGTTTTGGCATCACAAAATGATCCCAAGATTTAAATTGCCAATGATTAGATGCATTACCTGTGATTGTGATTATATTTGCATTGAATTTTCGAGCTATTTCAAGAGAGCCCTTTTTTGCAATATGTTTTGGTCCTTTTGGACCATCATTTGTTATGCATATAANAGCATTTTTATCACCCTCAAATATTGATTTCATTTTTTTTGATACTTTATTAGAGTTTCGATTACTAGAGCCCCAAATAATTTTTACATTCCACTTTTTTAAAATAGATGCAACAATGGCTCCATCTTGATACGGGCTTGCTATTGCCCAAGGTGATAATTTTTTATTTAAAACATAATAGATAGGAAATAACATTCTACCATGCCANACACANAACATAGTAGGGTTNTTGTTNTTTAAGGCTTGCTCAAAATTTTTTTGACCGCGAATTTCTATTTTACAGCTTTTATAAATAAGTGTTAATACAATGTACCCAATCCATTTTAGTATAAAAAATTTCATTTTAAATCATCTCTATCAATTTTGCAGCTTTTTTTGTTGCACCAGCGCTACCAACAGATTCATTTATTTGNTTTATTTCNCTAATCAAATTTTCCTTATATAAATTATCTGTAAATATTTTACTTATNCTAGCTACAATTTGTTCTTTAGTCGCATTATTTTGTAAATGCTCTTTATAGATTTCTTTACCCATAATAATGTTNGCCATACTTGCAAATTTTACATTAACAAAAAATTTTGTTATCAACCATGAAATTGTATTCATTTTATATACTACTACAGCTGGAACCCCCATAATTGCAGATTGCAAAGTTGCGGTTCCAGATGATATAATNGCAGCATTTGCTATTTCNAATGCTTTTAACTGATNATGTTCTATNATTTTCACTTCTTTATCAATTGATTTTTTTAGCTCAAGATCTGAGTGCAAACCTAAAAGAATTTGTAATTCAGGCACTATGCTTTTCAAGTGTAAAGCAGCATCAACAAACAAAGATAAATGTCTTTTTACTTCTTGTTTTCNACTTCCTGGAAACAATGTAAGAATAGGTTTTTGAATATCAATCTTNTTCTTTTCTATAAATTCATTAATATTATGACCTTTGGTCCATATATCTAAAAACGGATGTCCAATATAATGAGTTTTTACACCTCTTTCTTGATACCATTTTTTTTCAAATTCAAATATTACTAATAATTCATCAACATATTTTTTTATGATATTTATTCTTTTTTCTTTCCACGCCCAGATTTGAGGGCTTATATAGTAGATGATTTTTGCATTAGAAATAGCTTTAATTTTTTTTGCTATTCTTAAATTAAATCCAGGGTAATCAATTAAAATAATTTTTTGTGGAGCGTTATGTTTTATGAAAGATANAATTTGTTTTTCTAATTTTAAAAAATAAAAAATTTTTTTGATAANTTCACTGAAACCCATTACAGCGATATCATTTAAGGGAACCATAGATTTTAATCCTTGAGCTTCCATAAGAGTTCCACCAATACCACAAAAAGTTAATTCAGAATTGTTTTTATTTAATTCTTCCATTAATTTTGCGCCATACTCATCTCCTGAAGGCTCACCAGCTATTATGAATATTTTCATTAATTTGATTTTAACTTAATTATATTATTTATTTCAAGCGCAACCTCTAAGGCCCTAATAGAATAATCCATATTTGAAAAATCACTATTGTTATTAATAATAGAATTACAAAAATTTTCTAGTTCTGCTTTTAATGCATCGTACTTATCAATTGTAATTTGTTCATTTTTAAAATTTAATTTTCCCTCTGATTTAGAAAAATTAGCATAATGTTTTGATATTTTATGATTTAATAAATCTAAACTGGTATAGCAATTATTTTCAAAGAGCCTTATTTTTCTCATATTTTTATCAGATATTCTACTNGCAGTTAGATTAACAACACATCTGTTTTCAAAAGTTAATTTTACGTTGGCCAAATCAATACTTTGAGATACTACATTAATTCCATCTGCAATGATATGTTTAATAGGTGAATCTACTATATGCATCACAAGATCTAAATCATGAATCATTAAATCTAGAATTACTGAAATGTCCATACTTCTATTATTCAGCTGTGATAATCTATGGCATTCTAGAAATAGTGGTTTATGGGCTCTTTCTTGAAATTTCTTAAATACAGGATTAAATCTTTCAATATGACCAATGTGGGCAACTTTGTTTAATGCTCTTACTTTATTTTGGATTTGTTGTGCAGACTCTACATTGTCTGCTATAGGCTTTTCAATAAACACATGACAATCATTCTCAAGAGCTAGCAAAGCTACATCTTTGTGTGTTGTGGTTGGTGTGACAATTGAAACAGCATCAACCTGTTCTAGAAGACTCACTGCTGAATCAAACTTATGAACACTATAGTTTTTACTAATTTCATCTAAACGCTGTTTGTTTTCATCATAAATACCAACTAAATCAACAGATTTAATTTTTAATAATTGTTTAATATGGAAGTTGCCTAAATGCCCAACACCGATTACACCATATTTAATTTTTTTCTCCAACAATTAATTTCTCACTTGTTTATTAATATTCATATTCACAAATTACAATATAAACACAATACAAAGTATTATGAAAATTGATTTAAATAAAATTATTAGCGCTACAATATTGATTATTGGTCACACATTTTTCTTTTTAAATGTGTCACAAGATATTGCTTATTCTGTTATTGCAGTATTAGCAACCTTTATTGGTTGGATCATATGGAATAAAATTACAGATACACTTGAGCTTAGTTCTCTATTTGTATTGATTGCAATATCAGGTATTATTATATCTATCACTACATTTTTAGTATATGGAGTTGAGCCTATTGGTACTCGAAAAGGTACACTAATACATTTTCATAGCACAGGTATTGCGGTAGCCTTAGGAATTTTTTTTATCGCACTAATTCCTTATGTTATTTTCAATTTAAAGTTTAAATTACCTAAGCCTTTTAACATCACTTTTACATCTGGCTTTCAAAACAAAAAACCATCTGTTAAGAAAGAAGCAACAGACAAATATGTAGTAGGTGATGCTAATTGGGAATTAGCATCTGAAGAAGAAGTATCTTCAGGTGATTATAATATAGAATAATTTTTTTATTAACAAACGTGAAAGGAGGTAATCAATTGAATACGATGTATTTAAGTAACGGTTACAGCCTTGGAGTTATTTTATAGCGGAGGAACGCTGTAACTGAAGTAACTTAAATCAGGGTTTAGACGGACTCTACGTCTAAATAAAAAGGGCTACGAAAGTAGCCCTTTTATTTTTGTTCAATTTAAGATCTAATTGGAAAAAAAACGAATTTTACCAAATTGATTTTTTTTTACTTTTTGATTGTGTTGAATGTAATAATCTATTCCTAAAAGAACAGAATCAACATACTTTTGTAAAAGAGGTTTAACAACCACATTAAATGGAATATAATTTTTTAATTTAGATCCTTTATTAAATTTATATGGATATATAGTGATTGATAAAGATGATTCCTGTGTTTTTATAATACGCCACGAAACAAATGATTTGTCACCACCCGGCTCTCCAATCAGCAAATCGTAACCTTCTCCTTCATACCAATTAATGAAGTCTCTTTGGTATAATAAATCATTATAATATACAATTTGATCTACAGATTCTGCACCAGCCCAATTTATCGTTTTATTACTTTTACAAAATGGATGAAAAAGTTCTAGATTATTAGGAGCAGATATGATCTTCCATAATTTATCTGGATCAGTTGACAGATTAATTTCACTTTTTATATTCCATAAGTACTGATTAGTATTTAGCTCCATACTATTTTGTACCTTTAATAATTAGTGTACCTTGCCAATTCTCTTTAGATTCTACTTGTGTAAATTGCACATCATTGAAACCAATTTGTTTAAATAAACCTACCCACTCAGTTATGGAAAGAGTAGTTATATCTAAATTAAATTTTTTACCCCAATCCAAAGATTCAAAATTTTCTGCGTAATGATCAATACCCATTATAAATAAACCTTTTTCATTCAAACCATCATTATAAATTTTATTAATTATTTTTTCAGGTTTTTTAAAATAGTATAATGTTTCCATGGAAAAGATGATATCATATTTTTGGATAGGATTCCAAGATTCAATATTTTCGTTAAAGTACGTTCCTTTAGGGTCAAGCTTTTGAGCTTTTTTAATCATGTGATTAGCACCATCTAGCCCATGCGCATCATTGCACAAAGAATAATCTTTAAACTTTCTGACAACCCAGCCATTACCACAACCTAAATCTAGAGCAGTATAATTTTTATAATTTTTTTCTAAAATCATTTTAAACATATGCTCAACAGATTTATGATGTCCTCTTTCCATACCTTCATCTTTTCCTAGAATTGCCCATTCATCAAATGTCATTATATTTTTATTCATAAAGTGTTTTCAACCTTCTTTTTAATTTAATTTTCCATAATCCAAATTTTAGCAAGCAACTATTAGGATATTTTTCGTTTATAATTTTAGATGCTTTTTTTAAGCTTTGTATATTTTGAGAAATCTGATTTTCATTATGTTTATAATTATAATTTACAAGAGCTTCATTTATTCCCAACACATTATAATATTGACAAACTTTAATACAAAAGTCATAATCTTGTAACGCTGGTAATGATTCATCAAAATCACCAAGAGTTTCAATAACTTCTTTTTTGATCATGATTGAAGAAGTGATTCCAATAAAATTATCCCATAATATTGCATGTTTATTAGATTTAATAATTCCTTTTTTAAAACTATACCTAATCTTTTTCTTATTTATTATATTTTTTCCTGTGTAACACAAACCGATATCATTATCATTTAAGCAGAGTACTTGTTTTTCTATTTTTGCTTTTTCCCAAGTATCATCATCATCCAAAAAAGCAATAAAATTTCCATTAGAGCATTGCACACCTAAGTTGCGCAGTACATTTGGATGATTAATTTGAGAATGTATATAAATTAAATTTTCATTCTCTTCTATAAAGTTTTGAGTATGTGCATTACTGCTACTATCAACAATGATAACCTCAATATTATTATATGATTGATTTAATACACTAGATAGAGCATTTTTTAAAAATTCTAAACGATTATGAGTCGTAATTATAACAGATACTAAGTCGTTCATTTGATTAATTCAATTAACTGTTTATTTTGATTTTCCCAAAGTAGTTCTTTTTGCAAATTAATACCAATTTTAAAATTATTTTCATTTTTATTAATAGTATTAAAAGCTTCAATAAATGCATTTAAATCAGTAGGTGGGATAGAAATGCCACATTTATAAATTGATACCATTTCTTTCATTGCTACTAAGTTACTACAAATAACAGGAAGACCAGAAACTGCATATTCAAACAATTTATTAGGTAAGGCATTTTCATAGCTTTTGGATATAGGTTGTATTATAGTAACACCAATGTCTGCCGATTTAGAAAAACTAGCTAAATCTGTATATGGCACTGAATCAACAAAAAATAGCTTATCTGACACATCTTCTTTTCGCGCAGTATTTATGTAAGATTCTTTCATTGGACCATCACCCACAACAACTAGAGCAACATCACCTAAGTGTTTTAAACAGGTTAAAATAAATCTTATTCCTCTACCATTATGTAGCTTACCTTGGTATAAGATAATTTTAGTTTTCCTATCAATGCATAACATTTCTCTTATGTCTATTTTTTTAGCATTTAAAAAGCCACTACCTGGTAAATTTTTAAATATTTTAATGCTTATTTTAGGATAAAGATTTTTTAAATACTCTTGATCAATCTCTGCATTTGCAATCACATAATCAGCTGAATAAATATATTTTTTTTCATACCAAGACCAAATTTTTTGTATAATAGGCCTGTTAACCAAACCAGCCAACTGTGTATAAATTTCTCTTGAATCATAAATTAATTTTACTTTTTGTTGTTGCTTAAACTGTGCACAAGGGATTAAAGAATATAAATCTGATGCAATAATCGTTTTGGGACTTTCTTGTTTTAGTATTCTTTTAATTAATTTAAAATATTTAAAATATTTAGTTAAGGAACTGTTTAGCATTGCACGATTAATTAATTTTATTTCAGCACCATTAAAATCAAAGGTTTCATTGTCTTTACCAACCCCAATTATTTTAACCGTTAGTTTTTCATCACGAAACTGATTAATCATATTTACGCACCTACCATCATATAATGGATTACCCCAAAAAACAATCATGATATCAGGACTAGACATTTTGTACACCTCTTAATTTGCGTAATAAGTTGATTAAATAACGCGATTTTTTATAACCAACCAAAACAAAGAAGCGGTACAAAATATTTTTAAAAGACCAAGGATAAATTTTAAATGCTTTTAAATAATATTCATC
>NZRW01000018.1 GCA_002701185.1 Fidelibacterota bacterium | reverse complement strand
CAAAATTTTAATTTATTTTTTGTAAATGGCACTGGTCCCCCAAAGCCCCAATTGTAATCATTAAATCCACGAAGATCATCATATTTGTTTCCTAGAGCTGCCCCAACAAGGCTAGTTTCCCACTTATATTTAAATTGATATTTTTTTCCACCAGCCATAGTATGCATATTAGATACTGCTGACATCGCATCACCATACTCAGCATTAAAGCCTCCTGGCTGCCAATCAAATTCCTTGATTGCAAAAAGATTTAACCTTGTACCACTTCCAATTCCTCCAAAAATCGGGTTTCTAATATATAAACCATCAATCATATAAGCTATTTCACCGCTTCTTCCACCTCTAACATGCACTTCTTCTAAACCTTTTTCTTCATTATCAGGAACCCCACCTCTAACACCAGCATCAATTTTTACCACGCCAGCTTGAAGTGAATAAAGTTCTGATACATCTTTAATAGGAAGCGCCTCTATTGCTTCTTTATTAACAGTAACTTTTTTAGCTGTTTTACCTTTTTCAACCAATTCTCTTTCACCGCTAACATATACTGTCTCACCTTCAAGTGCGGCTGAATCCATAGATGGATTATACCAAGTAGTTTTATCCATAGTAACAGATAAGTTGGATTTAATTGTTTTGTAGCCAATCATAGCAACAGTTACTTCATGCTCTCCAACAGGNACATTTAGAATTAGAAANTTTCCATCAAGATCTGAAACNGAACCTAAACCTATATCGCCAAGAAAAACTTGAACGCCAGGAAGNGGTTGCCCATCTGTNCCAGAAGTTACTCTTCCTCTAATTGTACCATCTGTACCTGCTAGAATAATGTTTACCAAAGTAAATAATATGAATAGATTTTTTTTAATCATTATTAACTCTCACTCTTTGTAAAATTGCTGTTGGTTGAGGAATGTATGGGTCATTATTNAATCCNTTTTCNTTCTCAAAATTATTTATATCAATAATCTTACCNGAATTAAACATNCTACCNAAATTTAATNNTGGCAATGTTTCTGAAGATTNTNNANTTCTTAGCTCTAATCTTGAATATTCTGTCCAATTATCAACTGCGCCATTTTCGCCAGACCATCTAATTTCTAATTTATCTTTAACAATACCTATACCTTCAGCCAGCCAAATGGTGTTTCTTTCGCCATATTCAACACCAGACCCATGCATTACAGAATTTTTAGTCCTAATAACTTTGTATGCATTGATCGTTGTGTCTGCTGAGCACTGTTCGATATTTTTAATGTATTCACCACACTCATTTTCAGCTACTTGACCACTACTATTTGACATGTCTGGGCATGAGATTGTGCCATCAGCACATTCGATTACCTGACCCTCATCGCATTGATTGTTAATATCGTCTGATAATGTTCCTAAATACTTTCTCATAGGTACATCAACAGATTCATATGATACATCAAACTCTTTAGTTATATCATAAACATGGTTATGAGTACCATCTCCATTAACATCAACTGAGTCAACTGAAAATGTAACTACTCTTTCATTATTTCTTAAATTATCACCATTTACATATATCATAATATCTTCTATCAAATCAGAAGTTTCAAAAAAGCCATCTTCTATTTGGTCTGGGCTTTCAAAAAAACCTGGGTTGTAATAATATGATGGATGTATAAGTTTGAGGAGGTTTTTATTGGCACCATCATCATACTTAAACAAGTGATAATCGTAATCATAATATCTATCGGCAATACCATTTCCATCTACATCAGTTCCATCTGGTAAGGTAGGCCAATAAGTTTTTGCAATACTATACTCATCACTTACTAATGGAGCTGGAACATCTTCAATAATTTCATTTGAAAAAACTGTTACCACTTCTTTGATTGGTGTATAGCTATAATACTTATATTCTTCAAAAGATTCTTCTTTAATAATGTCAGAATATGAAACAAAATCTCCATTTAGGTAAACCATTGCAGAATTTACTTCATCTGGATCTATATCAGTAATGACTTGGGCAGGGCCATCTAATTCATCGACTACGCCATTACCATCAGTATCATAATTAACAATTATTTGATTAGGGGTATCAGATAATGCGTATAGAGGTTCATTATTGTTCCATACACCATTACCATCTAAATCTTGGAAAGCTTCATCAGCATCCCAAAGACCATTTCCTGAACCATCAGCTATATCATCATAGAGTAAATTGCAATTCAAATCTTCCCAAGGCTCTAATTCTTGTCCTTGCCACTGACCATTACCTACTTCTGTATCACCAATAGGTATATCCCAATAAATTTCTGCACCTGATAAATTATCAGGTCTGTCTTCAAATGGTTCACCTCTATATGAATCCAAACTCAATTCTATGTTGCANTAAGGCGCAACACAATCATACTGCCCATTATTTTCTGTATATACATCAACTGATAGGCCTTGTTGCCAATTATCAATATTTGGGTCATCACCAACTTGAATGTCGTCATCTGAGCAGCCATCAGGATAATTACATACACAACCACCATTACCATCTTCATACTCATCTGGACATCCATCAGTACCAATATCTTCATAAGATTCAGCAGCAGTCCAAGAGCCATCATTATTACAATCAGAATTAATTCTAAACATAAGTGAGTCAGGGTTTAAAATAGTAGCTGTGTAGTTAAAAGTTTGATCAATAATGATATCAACTGGTACAGGGTATACTGAATCAGCACAGGTATCATTTATCCATAAACAGTTTCCTATACAATCACCTGAATTATCAATTGTTGAGCAATTTTGAATTTCACATGTAGTGCCATTCCATATACAACCTTTTGCTAACCCAGCTTCATTACAACTAGATTCGTTTAAAGTTTCACAATCTACTTCTACTTCTTCATAAACGATAGTTGTGTCGTTCCACTGAGAATGGTCAATATAAATTTTTCCATCAAGATTTTCCCATTCATTAATGATAGTCCAATATCTTGAAACGTCGTAAGAATCAGATTCATCAGTAAGAGTTACTTCTTCAGTTATTTCGCTAGAAACTTGCGGCTTATATCTCCCTGCTTCAATATCCCATACAAGCTTTTCTAAATTTGTATATGAAATAGAAAAATCTGCAGATTCTGAATTAATAATATCTAAATCTTGAGCTTCTTGCATAACGCAATCTTGATTTGCATCCATTAAAGAACAATCAATAGAGTCTGTAAACCAAACCCAACCAGAATTTGTACAGTCAAGTTCATTGGTTATATAACTATTTTGACACTGACCACCCTCTTGTGTAGGGACGCCTTGTGTATAAACTTGTGAAACTGCATTTTGGCTAGCACAATCTACCATATCTCCATCATTGTCTACACACCAACAACTACACAATCCACCATAAGTTTCATCAAGCAAAGAGTTTGATACATAATTATCTGCATCCGTTAACTCATCCGTGGATTCTACCCATGTTCCACCTGCTTCATTACATTCAGCTGGACTTAAATCAGAATCAATATTTTGACCACTACACCAGCCACAATTATCATATGCACAATTTTGTGCTTCAATTAAATATTCTGGAAATGTATAAAAGTTTACTATATCTGTTTCTCTAATACTACAAGGTAGATTGATAGTATTTGCATAACCAATGCCAGATACAGAATAAAAATCATAGGTGTAATTAAGGCTTTCATCAGTTAAATCAAAAAATACCGAAGCAATCGGGTCTTGCGAGCCTGNCAGATCTTGACCGATAGTACTACTTTCTTGGGGGTCATCGTTATTGTTTTGGTTGTTAGCTTGTTCATCATTAGGGTCTTCACACGAAACCCACAAAAGAACAAAAAATAATGAAATTATTGTTTTTAAAAGTTTTGTATTCAATTTTTTTTACTTTTTTTTGTTATTAAATCACCGCACATAGTGTTAATTACATTAAATAATGTAACTATGTTGTCTTTAAAGGTAAACAATCAAACAATATTCTAACAACAATTAAATTAAAAAAATAATCAAAAAAGGTTCAAAGGAACTTTTTTATAAAAAAAATATATAATTAAATGATTAAATTATTGTTTCATTTTTATATAAATAAGTTTGTTAAGGAGATTTTTGTTAATGAAAATAAATTTTATACTAATTCTTTCGATTTTATTTAATTTTATTCATACTACACCTTCAAAGGACGATTTTAATAAAAAATTTATTGAAGTTGCCAGCAAGGGAAATCCTACAGTTGTATCGATAATATCTGAAACTGTTAGAGAAAATAATGTGTTTGGTGGCTTTGGATTTGGAATGCCCAAAGAGTTTGAAGATATGTTTCCACAATTTGAAGAAAGAGGAAGATCGCTAGGTTCAGGTGTAATTATTGATGAAATAAATGGCTACATAGTTACAAACAATCATGTTGTTGAAAGAGCTGAATCAATTAAAATTGTTTTATTTGATGATAGAGAGTATGAAGCTGAAATAATAGGAAAACATGAACAGACAGATTTAGCAGTTTTAAAGATTGATGCTGAAAACTTAAAACAGGTAGATATGGGAAATTCTGATAATCTATCTCCTGGCGAATGGGTAATTGCAATTGGAAGTCCATTTGGGATTAATTTAAATCATACTGTAACAGCAGGAATTATTAGCGCAACAGGAAGAAGCGATGTGATGTCAGCTAGAAATTTTGAAGATTTTATCCAACATGATGCTGCAATAAATCCAGGAAATTCTGGAGGAGGACTTTTTAATTTAGATGGTGAATTAATTGGTATTAATAATGCCATAGCAACTGATGGATGGTCAAGAACTAATGCTGGCGTAGGTTTTGCCATACCTATAAATCAAACAAAAAGAATAATTGAAGACTTAATAACTATGGGAGATGTTAAAGGTGCATGGCTAGGCATTTCTTTCCAAGAGATTTCTGAAAATTTATCACTAAAATTAAATTTAAACGATACCAAAGGTGTAATGATTACTCAAGTTTTAAAAAATAGTCCTGCTGAAACTGCAAGCTTAGAAAGACAAGATGTTATCATTGAAATTGATGGCAAAAAAATTAATGGAACCTCAGATTTAAGAAATATTATTTTTCATAAATACCCTGGTACAGAAGTTAATTTAACCATCATAAGAAAAGGAAAAAAACTAAACAAAATTGTCATACTTAGTGATAGGCCATCTGATGATGAACTATATGGTAGTTATGAAACTGAAAAACAAGATTTTGATTTACTAGGTTTAAAAGTTGAAACAGATGAGAATGGAAGCATAAAAGTTACGGAAGTTAAAAAGGAATCTTCAGCGTCCAAAGAAGATATTAAGTCTGGTGATTTAATTACACAAATTGATGAGAAGAATATTGAAAATATTGAAGATTACTATGATGCAATTGCAAATATATCCTCAGGAGATATGGTATTAGTTGGAGTAACTACAATTAATCAAAGTAGAAATTTTTCTCAAACATATTCAAGATATATAGCAATTAAAGTAGATTAAAANAGTCNAGCATATCAAACATTTTATCAACATCTGATTGGCTATTNTATGCCTGTATTGAGATTCTCATGTAAGCAAAATTATTCCACCATATTATTGGAATATGAANATTTGTTTTTGAGAATATAGTTTTTTGTAATTNAACTATTTTGCTTGGATCTTGTTTTATCAAATCTAAAAACTTGCTGCTTTGGTTCAATTTAAACGATAACATCTGTCCAAGATGATCATTATTTCTTGAAGTTGGCTCACATGATGAATTAATATTATCAAACCTATCTTTAGTCTGCACAATTAAATTATGGCATTCTTGAGAAATTTTATCCCATTTTTGTGTTGTTAAAAAATTAATAACCTCCGGTATAGTAAAATACGCACTCAAATCATTAGTACCTTGCCACTGATGATTATTAATAAATTTTGATTTTTCATTAAACATCTGATCTTTATAGCCCCAACTTATAATTATTGGATCAATAGAATCTTTAATANAATCGCTTGCATATAAAAAAGATACNCCNTTTGGTGAGCACATCCATTTATGACATGCACCAACATAAATATCCGGATTTAATTCAGATAAGCTTAATTTTACTTGTGCAGGTGCATGCGCACCATCAATAATAGTTAATATATTATTATTTTTAGCTATTTGAATAATTTCTTTAACTGGAAAAATTAGAGCCGTAGATGATGTTATATGACTTAAAAAAATTACCTTAGTATTTTTAGTAATTGATTTTTTAAATGAATCAATGAAAATTTGTTTGTTATCAAAAGGTAAATTGATATTCACTTTTTTATATTTAAATCCTTTTTTCTCAGAATAAAATTCCCATGTTTTATCTAAAGCACCGTATTCATGATTAGATGTTATTACCTCATCATTTCGGTTTAAATCTAAACTACGTATAACAGCATTTAATGCAGTTGATGGATTGGGAAAATAAACTAAATTGTTATGATTACAATCCAAGTATCTACTTAATACTTTTCTTGATTTTTTTAATTCATCAAATAACTCATTAACTAAAAAGTCGTGCGGATTTTGTTCTAATTTTTCGTACCATTTTAATCTAGAATTATAGGCCGTTTTAAAACACCCCCCAAAGCTTCCATGAGCTAGATATATGGGTTTTTCATCAATAGTAAACCATTCTTTTTTATTAATGGCCATAAAAATTTATTTCTTAATATGAACTGTTCTTTGTGGGAAAGGAATTTCAATATTGTTTTTATTAAATTCTTTATAAATAGATGAATTTAATACATCTAATGTTCTGCCTCTAGCTTCTGGTTTGTCAATCCAAAAAAGCAGTTGAAAATTCAAGCTTGAATCTCCAAAGTTTCTAAATCTAACCCGTGGTTTAAACTTTTTTGAAACTAATTCTGAATCCTCAGCAATATCAACTAATATTTTTGATACTAAGTCAATATCAGAGCCATATGCAACACCAACAGATAGTCTTACACGCTCATTTTCATAAGGACCTCCACTTTCATTAACTATTTTTGCATTAGCAATAACAGAGTTTGGAATGGTTATTTCAATATCATCTCTTGTCATGATTCTTGTACTTCTGATACCTACGCTCTTTACATAACCTCTTTCGCCAGTATCCAAATTAATATAATCACCCTCTTTATATGGAGAATCCATCATAATAAAAATACCAGAGAATAGATTTGCTAATGTGTCCTTTGCAGCTAAACCAAGTACTACTCCCAATACACCAGCTGATGCTAACCAACCAACAGGATTAACACCCCAACTAATCATTACAAAATATACAGTTGCAAGAAAAATAATAATTTTACCAATATTATCAAATAGTGGTAACAATTTAACCTTAACATCATTATTACTTTTGGAAGAATACCAATTAAATAGAATCATAAAAACTTTAAATAATGCTTTTGCCCAAATCAAAATTGCAAAAGTTTTCATGACCGCAGTAATAATAAAAATTAAATTATCACCAAAACCTAGGTTTTCTACTGATATGGAAAGCCTGAGTCCTAAAAATAATAATGTGTAATAAACCGGACTATGTAATGTTTCTATAATATGATCATCAATATTTGACTTTGTCTTTTTGACTAACCTTGACAAAAATGAAATAAAAATGATGTCAGCCAATTTAGCTGCAATCACTGATCCGAATACTAAGATGATGAAATGCATTGATGGATTACCATCTAAATATTCATACAAAGTTTGATATATACTTTTTAAGTCATCCATAGTATTAAAAAGTAATATAAAAAAAAGTTATATGAAAATTAAATTATGCACTGGCATAATATTTTAGTGCGTAAAGAAATTGATCAACAGTTAAATAACATTTATTTCCAATATTATAAAGTATATTTGTTGTGTCATTATTATTGGATTCTAGCAATAGTTTAAATTCAATAAGTAGCTTATTATCTCTATATCCTATTTTATTAAATTTATATCTAGCAACACCACACTTTGTATCAATCAATAAAGAAGGACTATGAATACAAACTTCGTTTAGATAATCTAAGTTTTTTAATTTTTTCTCTAATGTATTATTCATTTTTATATCTCCTTTAATCTTTATGCAATTTAGATTAGCAGAAATATTCATGATGTGACATGAGACAATAAATGAATTTGATGTGATTTAGATTACATTTTTAGCTTAAAATGTAATGTGCCGCGAGAGGGAGTCGAACCCCCACGCCCGAAAGCACTGGTTCCTAAGACCAGCGTGTCTACCAATTCCACCATCGCGGCATAGGTTCAAATATAATATTTAAAAATAATGCTATGAAAGAAATTTATCATTGGGTATTGTTCAAAAAATAAATTATATTTTCACACAATTTTTTATGAGGATTTGAAATGCCAAAAGCAAAAAAAGATGTTGATGTAAAAGCTAAAGATACTACTGCTAGTAAAAACCCAGCTAAAAAAGTAGTTAAAAAAACTAAAATACAGAAAAAAATTGAAAAAATTGGTAGTGATGCAAATAGGTCTCTAAGTAAATACCTTCAAGAAATAAGTAAATATGAACCTCTTGATCCTGAGAGAGAAGTAGAACTTGCTATTAAAGTTAAACAAGGAAACAGAAGAGCATTAAAAGAGTTAACAGAAGCTAACTTAAGATTTGTAGTTAGTGTTGCCAAAGATTATCAAGGTCAAGGATTGCCATTAACTGATCTAATCAATGAAGGTAATTTAGGTTTAATTAAGGCCGCTGAAAGATTTGATGAAACCAGAGGTTTTAAATTTATCTCTTATGCTGTATGGTGGATTAGACAGTCTGTACTTCAGGCATTGGCAGAACATTCTCGTATTGTGAGATTGCCTCTCAATCGTGTTGGAACAATTAGTAAAATTAATAAAGCCTCAGAAAGATTAGAGCAAATCTATGAACGAGCACCAAGAGCTGATGAACTTGGAAAACAGCTTGAAATGAAATCAACTGAAATTAATGAAGCTCAAAGAATTTCGAGAAGGCATCACTCTTTAGATACACCTTTTTCAGATGAAGATAGTAACTGTCTTTTAGATGTAATTGCTGATGGGAAGTCAGAAGAGCCAGATAGAGAGCTAGAACTTGTATCTTTGGAAGAAGAAGTTAAAGCATCTTTAACTACTCTGAAAGAAAGAGAGCAAGAAGTTATAAAAATGTATTTTGGAATAAATAGAGAATATGCTTTAACGCTAAACGAAATTGGCGAAGAATTTGGGTTAACCAGAGAAAGGGTTAGGCAAATAAAAGAAAAAGCTATTCGTAGATTAAGACATAAATCTAGAAGCACAAAACTAAGACAATATTTAGGATAAAAAGGAGTTAAATCATTTATGGTTAGTATTAATGTAAAAGATGGTGAGCCATTTGAAAAAGCACTGAGAAGGTTTAAGAAAAAATGGGAAAAAGCTGGAATCTTAAGAGATGTTAAAGCAAGATCTTATTATTTAAAACCTAGTGAATTAAAAAAAATAGCAAAAACAAAAAAGAGAAAAAGAAGAGTTTTTTAATCCTATAATTTTCTATGAAACTTATCAAAAGTGTTTCAGGAATTAGAGGTATATTTAATAAGTCATTATTTTTAGAAGATATAATAGCTCATACCTTCGCTTTTTCCAAAATACAACCCTCAAAATACCCTTTACTTATTGCTAGAGATTCTAGAGTCTCTGGCAAAGAAATATCAGATGCAATCATTAATTTTTTAATCAATAATGGTAGAGATGTTATTGATTGTGATATTATTCCAACACCAACTGCTCAATTTATTGTAGATAAATTTAAGATCTCAGGTGCAATAGTTATAACAGCAAGCCATAATCCAATGGAATGGAATGGAATGAAATTTATTGATTCTGATGGAACTTTTTTGTCGCCTGTAAAAAATAATGAATTATTTGAACAGGCTAATTCTTATGTGTACGAATCTAATAAAAATATAAATCAATGTAATATTAGTAAATTTACCGAATCAATTGATACTCATATAAATAATGTTTGCAACCTATCATTTATTGATTTACAAAAGATAAAAAATAAAAATTTTAAAATTGTTTTAGATACAATTAATGGTGCTACCTGCGTTGGATTTAAAAAGTTACTAGAAAAGTTAAATTGTGAAATCATTCATATTAATAGTGAACCAAATGGAATTTTTAATAGAAATCCAGAACCTAAAACTGAAAATCTTTCAGATGTAGCTAAAAAGGTATTAGAACATTCAGCTGACCTAGGATTTGTGACTGATCCAGATGGTGATAGGTTAGCTATGATTGATAATAAAGGTAATATAATAATTGAAGAAAATACGCTAGCTCTTTGTGTTAAAGAGTTTTTAAGTCAAACAAAATCTAAAAAACCTATAGTTGTAAATTTATCTACAACAGCAGCTATAGAAGAAGTAGCAAAAGAATATGGTGTTAATGTTATTAGAACTGCTGTTGGTGAAATTAATGTTGTTGATGAAATGAAAAAAAACANTTCTGATATAGGCGGAGAAGGTAATGGAGGAGTGATACTTAAGGAATCACATTTAGGTAGGGACGCCTTNGTTGCTTCTGTTATTATTTTAAATCATTTAGCAANTAAANATATTTCNATAAATGAAGCAAATAGTACAATTCCTAAATTTTTTATGNTAAAAGAAAAAGTAGAATTAAATNATAAGTTTGATGTAANNCTTNTATCANATAAGATTAAATCAGAATTTTCNTCATANGATTTTAATGAAATAGATGGAATAAAAATTATCAATCAAACATCATGGGCACATATTAGAAAATCTAACACAGAACCAATCATAAGAGTTTATATTGAATCAAAAAGTATTGAAGAATTAAATAAAATTTTTGATAAAATAAAATCAATCTTTAAGTGAAAAATAATACTATCAAAAAAGGGACGGAAATTGAGATTTTCATTGATTCTTTAGCATATGGAGGAAATGGAATTTCTAAATATGAAGGTATTGTAATATTTACTAAAAATGTGATTCCTGGCCAGACAGTTAAGGTGAAGGTTGTAAAAAATAGAAAAACATATTTAGAGGCTATTCCTTTAGAAATTATTAAAGAATCTAAATATAAAATTGAAGAAAAATGTAGTCACTTTAATGATTGTGGTGGATGTAAAATTCAAGATTTAGAATATGAAGAACAAATAAGTCAAAAATTTAATCAAACTAAAGAAGCTCTTAAGCATATTGGAAAAATAAAAGTTAATTCCATAAATGAAATCATAAAAAGTCCAAAAATTTTTGAATATAGAAATAAAATGGAATTTAGCTTTTCTAATAGTAGATGGTTAATTAGTAGTGAAAAAAATTATGCCGATGAAAAATCAAAGAAATTTGCTTTGGGTTTACATCCTCCCAAAAGATTTGATAAGATTGTAGATATTGACTATTGTCACATACAAACAAAACTTGCTAATGAGATACTTATCGTAATAAAAAAAGAATCCTTAAATCTAAAATTAGAACCTTACGATATTATTAACCACAAAGGTTTTTTAAGAAATGTAATCATAAAACACCCCAGATTTTCTAATCAAATCATGGTAAATATAGTAACTGCATATAAGAATCATGATGCTTTGTTACCTATTGTAGAAAAAGTTCAAAAAATATCACCAAATATTAAATCTATTATAAATACAATTAACTCAGGAAAATCTGATTCATCTTATGGAATGCCTAAAAAATTATTGTATGGTGAAAATTTCATTATTGAAAAATTAGGAATGTATGAATTTGAAATCTCAGCAGATTCTTTTTTTCAAACTAATTCGTTTCAGGCTCTTAATCTTTATGAATATATAAGAGATGAAGCTTTGCTTTCTGGTAAAGAAACTATTTATGATTTTTTTTGTGGTACAGGAACAATATCACTTTTCTTATCTGAAAATGCCAAAAAAGTGCTTGGTTTTGAAATAGTTGAATCTGCAATAATTGATGCTAAAAAAAATGCGATTAGAAATAATATTAAAAATGCTGATTTTTTTTGTGGTGATCTTTCTAAAATGTTAATTGATTATGATCATATTATAAAAAATAATCCTTGTGATGTTCTAATTTTAGACCCACCAAGAGCTGGTATTCATCCCAAAACTTTAAAAGAAATAATTAATATAAATCCTAAGAAAATTATTTATGTATCATGTAATCCTACTACTCAGGCAAGAGATGTAAGAGAATTGATAAATTCTGATTATATTATGGGGGCAATTCAACCCATAGATATGTTTCCTCACACACATCACATAGAGTGTGTAATTACATTGGATAAAAAATGATTAAAAACGCAATTGAAATAAAAAAACTACATAAAATATACGATAATAAATTTGAGGCNTTAAAATCAATAGATTTAAATATACCTAAAGGATCTTTTTATGGTCTGCTCGGACCAAATGGTGCAGGTAAAACNACAACTATAGGAGCAATTTCAGGACTAGTTAACTTTAGTATAGGAAATATATCTGTAATGGGTTATGATAATAAAGAGCAATATAGAGTTGCAAGAAAGCTGATCGGTTTAAGCCCTCAAGAATTGAATTTTGATGTTTTCTTTCCAATAGAAAAAGTCCTTGAGTTTCAAGCAGGTTACTATGGTTTGTCTGCAAATGATTGTAAAGAAAGNACTGAAATTATGCTTGAACAGTTTGGTTTAATTGAAAAAAGGAAAAATACCTGCAGAGAACTTTCAGGTGGTATGAAAAGAAGGCTACAAATTGCCAAAGCATTGATACATGATCCTGAAATATTAATTTTAGACGAACCAACTGCNGGAGTAGATATTGAACTTAGGTATATGCTATGGGACTTTCTAAAAAAGATAAATGATGAAGGAAAAACTATTTTGTTAACAACACATTACATTGAAGAAGCTGAACAACTGTGTGATAGAATAGCAATTATTGATAATGGAAATATAATCATTGATGAGACNACAGAAAATNTGACAGAAAAAAATGGAAAGTCTCAAATAGTCATTGATTGTGATAATATAAATGAACATACTGATTTAGATGATTTAGATTTCAATATAAAAGATAACCAAATTATCATTAATACTGAATCACCAAATCGTTCTTTACCATTAATTATGGAAAAACTAAATACATCGAAAGTAACAATTAATAATATAGAAATTAAAAAAAATACTTTAGAACAAGTATTTTTAAAACTAACAAAGAACAATGCAATTAATAAATAGAAACTTCTATTCTTTAGTAAGAAGAGAGACAGCAAGATTTTTAGCCTTATACAAACAGACTGTGATGCCTGGGCTAATTTCTACAGCATTATATATATTAGTTTTTGGTAAAGCACTTGGAAAAAAAATAGATGCAGGTGGACTTGAGGTTAATTATACACTTTATATAATTCCTGGACTTATTATGATGGCTGTTATAAATAATGCTTATCAAAATTCATCATCAAGTATGATGCAGGCTAAATTTTTGAATTTTTTAGATGACATTTTAATTACCCCTTTAAGTGGTTTAGAAATTTCTTTTGCATATATTGTTGGTGGAATTTTAAGAGGTGTGGTTACAGGTCTCTCAATAATTATTATGTGTTATTTTATTGCACCAGGCTTTGAGATATCAAATTATTTTGCAACACTTATCTATATAATACTAGTATCATGGACATTTAGCTCAATTGGTGTAATAGTAGGTGTTTTTGCAAAAAGTTGGGATCACATAGGAATTTTTACAACTTTCATATTCATGCCACTTACTATGCTTGGTGGAGTATTTTGGTCTGTATCATGGCTTCCTTATCCTTGGGGTCTTATTTCAAAATTTAACCCTGTATACTGGATGGTAAATGGATTAAGGTATGCTATGTTAGATATTGTAGATGAAAACTTTTCATTTGAGTTGTCTTTAATAATTTGTTTGCTTTTTTGCCTATTATTTTCATTTATTGCTTCATATTTAATATCAAAAGGATATAGAATTAAGTCTTAATTTTTTTTAATAAATTTTTTAATTAAATTAAATTATTATGAAAAAACAAAAATTTACAGTTGATGAAAATATCATTCCAGAATTAGAAACTTTAAATTCTAAAAATGAAAATTTATCTAATTCAAATCTATCAAAGGTTAATCTACAAAATATTAACCTAGTTAATTGTGATATTCAGAATTCTGATTTTTCAAAAGCTAATCTTGAAAATGCTAGTTTATATGGTGCAAATCTTAAAGGCTGCAATCTATTTAAAGTTAACCTTAAAAATGCCAATCTTAANAATTCAAATTTAGAAAATTGCAATTTNTTAGGAGCAAATTTTGAAAATACAAAATTAAGAAATGTTAAGTGGGGTAAAAATTATAAAGTAGTAAACGAAATTGAAGCAGAAACTGCATACAAAAATAAAGATTATAAATTAGCAAAAGAAAAATATAGAGAAGCAGAAGATATTTATAGAGCTATAAAAATTAGCATGCAATCTCAAACANTGGGAGAAGAAACAGGGCAATTTTTCATTAGAGAAATGATTGCAAAAAGAAANCAATTTGATAGATTTTCTGGTTCTAGGATAGGATCTAAAATTATTGAAATAACAACAGGGTATGGCGANAAATTAGGAAATATAGCATTTACTATTTTGGGAATAATAATAGCATGCATGTTTCTTTATGGTATTGAAGGAGTCAGCTATCAAGGTAAAACTCTAGGTTTTTTTAGTGATGACTTTTCACTTGTAAGTACTCTTGGAAACTTATTTTATTTTAGTGTAGTTGTATATTCTACTGTAGGGTTTGGTGAAATGGTGCCTATTGGNCCACTAGGGAAAAGTATAATGATATTTGAGGGTATTATTGGTGGANTAGTTTTAGCAATATTAATTATTGCTCTTTATAAAAAATCCATGGATAGATAATATTTTTNANTTTNAGAAATTAAAATAAATTTCTTAAATCGTTCAGNAGAATTATAAATGTTAGTCCAAGTAGAAAAAATACAGCAATTGATTGAATTGTCATTTTAACATTAATCGGNATNTTTTTTCTTGATANCCCTTCAATGATTGTCATAAAAGCATGACCNCCATCTAATCCTGGGATAGGTAAAATGTTCATAAACCCTAAAATAGTACTAATNGTNGCCATAAAACCAAGAAAATAAGGCATNCCNTATCTTGCAGCTTTTCCAGCCTCTTGTGTAATTTTNACTGGACCTCCCAAACCATCAAAACCCATNCTNCCATTTATAATTTGGCTAAANCCCCAAAATTGAAGTGATAAATCTTCAATAGGTTTTAAAAAAGATGACTTCAAAGCTTGAGNAAAACTTAAGTTNGTAAATATAATATTTTCTGTAATTATTTTCATTTTATCAATTGATGGTTTAATACCAATTTTACCATCAATTGGAGTTACATTTAATGAATTAATTTTATTTTCAAATTCATACACTAAATTAATGGTTTCATATGTTGAATTGCTTAAATAGCTAGTTAAATCCTCCCAAGAATTAATTGTAACATCATTGATTTTTAAAATTAGTGATTTCGGTGGCAAACCTGCAGCTGCTGCTGGTGAATTTTCTAAAACTTCATCAACATATGGTAATAAATATGCTTGCGGTAGTGGTTCTAATCCAATATCAATAAACGCCATTTTTCTTGAAGAATCTATTACATACTCAATAGCATTTAATTTTTTCATTTGATGAAAAAGAGGATAATAAAAGTCTACTTCTAACAATCTAGGTTTTATATCTACCTGATGTTTTTTATTTGTATTTAAATCAATGTAACCAATTTTAACTTTTTCTAAATCTTTACCATCAATTACATTTGTAATATTAGAAAAATTTAATTCGCTCATTAATTCAGACCATGAGCTAATCAAATGATTATTTACACTTATAATTTCAGAATTAGGTTGCAAAATTTTGTAGGATGGTCCATTTATATCAACTTTATGAATTACTGGTAACTGATCTTGTTTTCCATAAAAAGAAAATATAAAAAATGAGATTACAATTGCTAATATAAAGTTCATTATTACACCTGCAGATAATATCCATAATTTTTCAAAAGTATTCTTACTTTCAAAGGCTGTTGGATCTACAAGTGCTTCATTATCTGGATTATCTAAACTCTCATCTACCATTCCATGTATTTTACAATATCCACCGAATGGAAATAAGCCCAAACCATATTCAGTTCCTTTATTATCTCTAAATAATTTTAAGCCCAAGCCAAAAAAATCAAATCCTACATAAAATTTATCAACCTTAACTCCTACTGACCTTGCAGCAAGAAAATGTCCAAGTTCATGAATGAAAACAACACCACCAAATATTGATATAAATGCAAAAAAAGTATACATACTATTTACTATCCAATTTCCTTAAAATTATATTTTTAGTTGAATTTATGATGTTAAAAATTGAATCAATATCATCAATTTTACAAGCGTTATGTGATTGAAGTGCATCATCTATAAAATTAGGAATATCAATAAATTTTATTTCATCATTTAAAAATGCATTAACACAAATATCATTCACAACGTTTAAAACTAAAGGATAAGAGTCTCCTAATTTAAGTGCATCATATGCTAATTTTATGCATCTAAATTTTTCTAAATCTGGCTTTTCAAAAGTTAGTGACGGATTTTCTAAAAAATTAAACTTTGGCATTAAACTTTTTTTTCTATTTGGGTAATTGAGTGCATAATGTATTGGTATTGTCATGCTTGGCTCACCTAATTGAGCTTTTATTGAACCATCAATAAATTCAACCATTGAATGAATAATT